>CAYNNW010000001.1:0-13569 GCA_964398435.1 uncultured Gaiellales bacterium
AGCGGCTGCGAATTACCGAACGAACTTGCGGCGTCCCGGCTTCAGGCGGGCGAGGTCTGCGTCCATATGGCGGCTCGTTCGCGGGCCGACGGTGCCGAGCGGTGGCAGCCCCTCCGCGCGCTGGTACGCCTGGATCGCGCGGATGACCGTGATCGAAATCCGTCCGCGAAGCCGGTGTGTGCGTGGCAGGTAGCCCATCTCCCGCAGCCGCCACTCGATCTCCCGCACGACGACTGGCGACTCTGACTCGGGTCGATACCACGGTGCCGCCGGGCCGTCGTAGCCGAATACGCGACTGAGAACATCCTGGGTGGGGGTAAAGCGGTCCTTTGCTTTTCGGGGGAGTCGCAGGTCTGTATTTGCTGCCGGCGAGCTGAGGCTGATCCGTCGCCAGACGACCGTCGAGCGGCGCGCGGTATTGCCGGCACGATCCTTCGTCCTGACAACGATCCGGCTTCGACCGAGCGGCAGCCTGCGTACGCGGTACTTGCGACGACCGGTTGCCCCAGAGAGCGGATCGAGCACTCGGACCTTGGTCGAGCCGCGTGGAAGGACCATTGCCCCAATTCGCCGCGCCGTGGGAGCGGTTCGATCGATCAGGATTCGCTGGCGATAGGTGCGGGTTCGCCCGGAGCTGACACCAACAACACGTACAACAAGTGTTCGCCACCCCTCGGCCACGCCCGAAATCCGAACGATGGCCGTGCGACTTCCATTGCCGCGCGCGCCTGAGACGGATACCGGAACACGGACGCCCCCAACTGTAGCTGATACACGAACTGGCCCGTCGGCGCCCGTAATCGCAACTGACAACTCGTCATCTGCAGAGGCTGGAACAACCCCGCTGGCGCTGGACGAGTCAGTTGTCAGGCGCGTCTGAAGATCGACATCAAGATCTGTATCGGTGTCCGTATCCCCGCCCGGCATGGTGAAGCTGCCAGTAACCGAGGACGTCGTGTTGCCGGCGATGTCGCGCACGCGAACACTGCGGGTCACGGTTTCGCCAGGATCGACACCCGTGACATCAACGTATGCTGTTGCGTTCCAGCTGGACCCCCCATTGAATGAGTAGCCATCGCTCATTGGCGGCGCTCCACCCGATGCGACGGATGCTGTAAATCTGACCACGCCCCCACCCTGGTCGGTGCCGGTCAGCGTTACCGATGGTGCGGTCGCATCGTATGCCCAATGCGAGATCAACGTTGAGTTGAGCGTCTCCGCGGCGACGATCTCGTCCGCCTCGACGTCCAGGGATGTTGGCATCGTCAATGCAGCTCCATTGCGATCGGTCGGGTAGCCGATCGTTTCGACAACCGTTCCGTCGTACTGCATTCGCTTGACACCGCCAGCCGTTGCCAACGCCAGATCTCCATCGCTGAATACGCCAAAGTCGGGGATGTCCGGGTTGAAGTTCGTAAAGCCAGCGCCAACATCCAGGGTGGCCTCGTGTGCCCCCGCAGTGGAGAAGCGCTGAATTCGGTGTGAGTCGCTGACGTGGTATTTGCCCGAGGCATCAACCCGGACCCGCACCTCGTGGTCGAACTGACCGTCGCCGGCGCCGCCACTGCCGAACGACAGCTCATCCACGCCCGCGGTCGTTACCCGGTGCACGGTTGAATCGCCGAAGGCCACCAGCAGGTGCGTAGCATCGATGATTGCAACGTCGACCGGAGGTTGGGCGCTGATTCCGCTGGTATCGATCGTGGCAATGTGCGCACCCGCTGACGACAAGCGCTGGATTCGGGACGTTACGCCGTCAACCACCCAGAAGCTGCAATCACTTCGCATGTCGGTACGGGGCATGCCAAGCAATTGGCCGTCGCCCCCACCCACCGCGGCGGCCTGTTCTGTGATGACCCCGGTATCGTCAACCATCCACCATCGGCCCGAGCTCCCGAGTGCATCAGCGGCTGCCGCTCGTGCGTCGCAGCCTGGCGCCCACGACACATCCACTGGCACGGACATAGCCAGCCCCGGTGTCGACGGGTCAGGATCAACGGTTTCCTGCCAGGCGCCAGCACTCGAAAACCGTTGGAAATCGCCGCGACCGTCATCGGCTACCCAGACATCGCCATCGGCCTCAACCTCCAGGTCGATCGGTGCAAACAGCTGGCCGTTGCCGGTTCCGTTGCCGGCAAACGTTCCGATTGGTGTGCCATCTGCCTGCCAGTGCTTGAGATCGCCATTGCTGTGAATGGTCCATACCGTGCTGTCAGGCGCAATCGCAATGGCTGACCGATCTTCCGCCAGCCCTGCGATTGATGTGACAGTCGATCCGTCAGCACTGACCCGCACCGTATCGTGATTGCCATCGGTATACAGCACCGACCCGTCGGGATCGACGGCAATGCCCGCGGCGAAGGCTCCCAGCCCGTTCCCGGTCAGCGTGGCGTACACCCCTTGCTGGACAAGCGTTGGGCTGTACTCGTACAACACGATTCCGGTCGTGTTCAGGTCGACGTGCGAGACGATCACCGTGCCGTCCGGTCGGACGGCAAGTGCGTTGATCATGCCGAGCACGCCCGAGCCGTTGTCGCTCAGGTATGCGTCGAGGGGCGACGAGGTCTGCAGCAGGTCACCATCGGTGTCATAGCGCATGACCCGCGAGTTGAACGGGTCGGCAACGTACGTGGTGCCATCCGGCCCGGTCTCGATGTCGGCATCGGTCTGGCTTTGCAGGCCATTGAGTTGTGGCTCATACGCCTTGTTCGCTGCACTCGGGATATCGAGGTCGCCAACGTACGACCCATCAGCGGCGATCTGCTGCACGCGGCCGGGGTGCATTGATGGCGCATGGACAAAGCCGCCCCCGGCCCGGACCGCGAATGGCCCACCGGTCTTCGACGCGTCTCCGCTGGTGTGTGCTGTCCAGGCGCGATACCAGCCTGGCCCAGGTTCACCAGTCGGGGTCGGCGGTGGAGTGATGCATCCTGCCGCGAATGCCGCCATGGCAAAAATGAATAGCGCCGCGATAGTTCGCGACCCGACGCGGCCGCTGTGAGCGGCCGGTGGTGCGTCGTGCGATATCGGGCCTCTCTTCACGCGCGTAATTACCCTCCGGGGGTGTGTATCGGCGCGAATGGCACGCGCCTTGACTGCGTATCTGCCCAATCAGTGAAGAAAGATGCTCGGGTGCGATAGGTTCCACGAGCCCAGCAATCATCACCTGAGGAGCAGGATTTCCATGGCGTACCGAGTGACACTGATTCCCGGCGACGGAATCGGACCAGAGTTGACCGAGGCGACTCGCCGCGTGCTTGAGGCGACCGGAGTCGAGTTCGACTGGCAGGTACATCAGGCCGGCGAGAACGTGATGGCGACTGAAGGCACCCCGCTTCCGCAGAGCGTCATCGACTCAATCCGCGATACGAAGATCGCCCTCAAGGGCCCGATTACGACGCCGGTTGGCACGGGATTCCGCAGCGTCAATGTCTCGCTGCGCAAGGAGCTCGACATGTACGGGCAGATCCGTCCGGCCAAGAGCTATCGCGGTGTTCGATCGCGCTACGAAGACATCGATCTGGTGATCGTCCGTGAGAACACCGAGGACCTCTACGCCGGAATCGAGTACGAACGTGGCACCGAGGAGGCTGCGGAGCTCGTCAAGTGGATCGAGTCCAAGGGTGGGACCATGCGGTTCCGCGACAACGTCGGCATCTCGATCAAGCCGATCAGCGTCGAGGGCACGCAGCGCATCTTCCGCTTCGCCTTCGAGTACGCCCGCGCAAACGGTCGCAAGAAGGTGACCAGCGTGCACAAGGCAAACATCATGAAGTTCACCGATGGCCTCTGGCTCGACGTGTCGCGCGAGGTTGCCAAGGAATTCCCCGACATCGAGTTCGAGGATCGCATTGTCGACAACATGTGCATGCAGCTGGTGCAGAAGCCGGAGCTGTACGACGTGCTCGTTCTGCCAAACCTCTACGGTGACATTGTCAGCGACGTTGCCGCCGGTCTCGTTGGTGGTCTGGGCATGGCCCCCGGCTCAAATGTCGGTACGCACGCATCGATGTTCGAGCCCGTTCACGGCTCGGCGCCGAAGTACGCAGGTCAGAACAAGGCCAACCCGATGGCGATGATGCTCTCAGGTGTGATGATGCTGCAGCATCTCGGCGAGCAGGATGCTGCCCGTCGCCTGGACGATGCCATCGCGCGCGTCATTGCCGAGGGCAAGTCGGTCACCTACGACATGAAGCCCGACCGCAACGACCCGACCGCTGTTGGTACCAGCGAGGTCGCAGACGCAATCTGCGAGCTGCTCGGAGCAGGCGTCACCGCCTGATCTACCCGGGCCGCATGTGAAGTGCGGCACGAATATGTGCACAAAAAATGGCCGGGCGCTCCCGACGTGGAAGCGCCCGGCCATGTGTCATTCCTCAGGCAGGCGTGACCTGTGCGGTTCCGCTGAAGATGCACATGTCGCCGGTGCCCCAGACGCCCGTGCCGCCGGCCAGCGTTCCGTTCTTCGCGCCAACCGACACCAGGCCGATGACCGACGTTCCGTCGGCACCGTGGATGACGTAGGGCTCGTCATTGCCGCCACGCAGCGTTGCCGAGTTGGCACCCACGCTCGCATTGGCAATCTTGCGAAGATCCTCGCCGGTTCCTGGGCTCAGGAATTCCGCAGCGGTTGCACCGCCGAATAGATCATCGGAGTCGGAGGACATCACTGAGCCGTCAACAGTCGACTGGGCGAATATCTGGCTGTAGACAGTGTCCGTTGAGGTGTCGGTGTAGCACTTTCCATAGATGCGAATCGCACCAACCGACAGCAGCTTGACCTGGGTTGCCCCGGTCATGCCCTGCGCTGCCGTTGCAGCGGTGCTTGGTGTCGCGGTGCGTCGACCGAACGAGTAGTAGTTGGTCAGGGACGTAGCGCTGCTTGCGCTCGGCACGATCGCCAGTGAGCTTTCGCGGATATCGGTACCCGTCAGCGTGTTGTTGCGAATGTCGGCGCTCCGCAGATTGTTGTTGCGTACGTCGACGGTGCGGATCGAGTTGTTCCGGATCGAGCTTGAGTTGACGCTGTTGCGCGGGGCGGCAGCCCAGGCAACGCCTCCAAGCACAATGAAGATGGACAGCGTAGCCAGGACATTTGCGTACGTCACGTGGCTACGAATTCTGCGTTGAAGAACAGTCATGGGAATCCTCTGTAGGGGTTGACGAGCAGTCGACACTACCGACGCAGCACGCATGTGGCCACCTGCCGCGCCGGCGCAGGTCGTCGAACCTGCTGTTATGCAAACCAGATGGCCGGGCGCCGCGCTGACGACCGCAGTCGCGCGCCGTCGATGCACGACCTTCGGAGCGCCCCCGTTGGTGCAGTCGGGCACAGCGTGCGGATGCTCGTCGACGACGTGTTCGGCGGCGCTCCGCCGGCATAGCCGCCGCCATACCAGCACGCTGCCGACTGCCGGCAGATGCTGCGAAGCTCGTTCAGCTGCGTGCCATCACGGATGCTGGCGCCGGTGCCCAGCAGGCACTGCCGGGTGGTCCTCCTGCGCGCTGTCGAGTCCGATCTCGTACACCATGCGTAGCGCCGCTCCGTCGCTATACGTCGAACTTCCCAGCCTCTGCACCAGCCGCGGTAGCCGATTGGCAGCTGCGCGCACGCTGCTCCCGCGGGGCCGCGCAGCTGCTTGGGCAGCGTGCGGGCGTCATCACGAGCGTCCTGCGCGAATCGCATTTCCATCAATGTTCCGCCGGCACAGTTGGTATGAAACACAGGGTCGCCGAGACGCGCACAGTCGGTCAGTGCCTTGACAATGTCATTGCCGTGCGCGCGCATCAGCACATGCCCAACTCCGTGTTCGCAGTCCGCCTGTGCAAGCGCAATCGGGTACGACGTGCAGTATCGCTGAACCAGTGCTCGCGAGATCTTGTTCGGGGAATCGAGCTGCGCCTCTAGCATGCCATGGAGGAATCCCGCCGCGCAGTCCTTTCCGCCAAGAGGAACCCTTCGGGGGTCCCGAACGCGCCGCCCGAAGCGCCGTCCATAGTGGTGCATCAACATGTGGCAGTCTCGTGCAAACGGAACGGAGCGCTGAGCGTGTGAGTTGACGCCTGCCAGTGTGATCGCGCTCGAGGCCTCGAAGCTCCGATCCAACACATCGCGCAGGCATTGTCTGCGTGCGCCCCGCGCACGAATTGCGCGCTCGGACCGTGACAACACCGAGTGTCTGCTCAGCGAATCACAGGCCGCGAGAAGCGCGACGACATCGGCGCTGGTCGCCGGTGCATCACTCGCCCGTGCAACGTCGACGGTTGGGCCTGCCGGGCCGGGCTCTGCACGCGTGCACCCTGACGCAATAACCACGCAGGCGCCGATCAGAGCGGTCATGCATGTGACGACCACCATCTTGGACCAGGTGGTGCGCCGAATCGTGTCGGGAGTCGCTGTCACGGGGCGCAGTGTAGGCCGCCGCTTCGTCAGCCTGCGGCAGAGTCCGGATTTCGCCACGACCGGATCGGGTGTAGGGTCAGTCGTAACGTCTTCACGGGCCCCGCCGGGGCCCGAGCCCAGATCGCCTCAAAGGAGCCTCGCATGGCACGCAGGAAAGTCACCGTAATCGGAGCCGGACACGTCGGAGCCACCACCGCCCAGCGCATCGCAGAGCGGGACTATGCCGATGTCGTGTTGATCGACATCGTCGAAGGTTTGGCCGAGGGCAAGGCCCTCGATCTCAATCAGGCAGGGCCGGTCGTCGGCTACGAGGCCCACGTCACGGGAGGGACCGACTACGCCCCGACTGCCGGCAGCGACGTCATTGTGATCACCAGCGGAATCGCCCGCAAGCCGGGAATGAGCCGCGACGACCTGCTTGCAACGAACCGCAAGATCGTCAGCGATGTCACCAAGGCCGCAGTCGCGCACTCGCCAAATGCGATCATCGTGGTCGTATCAAATCCGCTCGATGCGATGTGCCACGTCGCGCTCGATGAGAGCGGGTTCCCGGCCGAGCGCGTTGTCGGAATGGCCGGAATTCTGGACTCGGCCCGCTTCCGGACCTTCCTCAGTTGGGAGCTGGGCGTGTCAGTGCGCGACGTCACCGGATTCGTGATGGGCGGACACGGCGACACGATGGTCCCGGTTGTCTCGAACACAAATGTGGCGGGCATTCCGGTCACTCAGCTGCTGCCGGCCGACCGCATTGAGTCGATCGTCCAGCGAACACGTGACGGTGGCGCGGAAGTGGTTCGCCACCTCAAGACCGGCAGCGCCTACTACGCCCCGAGCGCCGCTGCGGCCGAGATGGTTGACGCAATCATCCTCGACCAGAAGCGCGTCCTGCCGTGTGCTGCCTACCTGACCGGGCAGTACGGAGTCGACGGTCTGTACCTCGGCGTGCCGGTCACGCTCGGCAAGGCCGGTATCGAAGCCATTCACGAGGTCGAGCTCAGCTCGGACGAAGCCGCAGCGTTGCAGGGCAGCGCCGGCGCGGTCCGTGAGCTCGTCGACGCGATGGCATCCTTCGCCTGATCAGCGCTGGGCCATACCGGCGGCTCGCTGGCGGACGCCCACCAGCACATTAATTGCGCCCAGAATCAGCAAGGCAACGCCGGCAATTGTGCCGGTCCCTTTCCATGCAACAACCAGCGCGAGTGCTGCAATGACATCGACGGCGGAGCACAGCAGCAGGATGTTTCCGAGCTGGATCATCGATTCGGGCGACCGCCCGCCGCTGGGTGTGCCGGGGGGTGTGGGCGTTGACGGCTGGTCATCAACATCGGAATCGTTCATGCTGCGTGGTTCGGCGCGTGCGTCCAACATCCTGTAGAGAAGAGATTGCGGCGGATTCGGTGCATGATCCACCGGGGCTTCGGGTAGTCCACCGGTCAGGGAAACATTCGTTGGGAGGAGCCCCGATGCGACAACACCGCGCCGTCCGGCCGGGCTGGTACGCCACTCGAACCGTTCACATGCCGGATGACGATGAGCGCGGTGTGAGTTCGGTCCTGTTCTGGATCGAACATCGGGCAGACGGTACCTGGGCCGTGGGTCGCGCCTCCGACCTCGACCAGCGGCAATTCGACGAGCCGCGGGCGCAGGACTACGTCTTCACCGGCTTCGAACTGGACGACGCGCTGTTGGCTGCGAACAACGTGCTTGAGGACGAGGTCACCGCCTCCGAGCACGATGGAATCGATGAGAACACGCGACCCTTTACGCGTCGCGAGCTGGAACAGCCGCTGGCAGCATGGTTCTGGGGGCGTAGCGAACACTGAGCACATTCACCGTACAGCCGCCGGGGTTTGAATCGTTTCAGCCCACGCATACCTGTTTCGGTGAGGGAGTCGCCATTCAGGTCGGTTCGCGGGCGGCCCGGTATGGGCGCCGGGCGCTTGTGGTTACGGGTGCCAGCAGCGCTCGCCGCACAGGAGTTCTGTCGGTCGTCGAGCGCAGCCTGCGCGAGGCCGGCGTCGCAATGGTGTTGCTCGAAGGGATTCCGTCAGATCCTGCGAGCTCGGTTGTCGACGCAGGTGCGCAACTTGCGCGCGTCGAACGCTGCGAAGTGGTGATTGCCATCGGTGGCGGCAGTGTCATCGACGCTGCCAAGGCGCTCGCGCTCATCGTGAACTCGCGCACTCCCGTGCGCTCACTGTTGTCAGGGGTGCGGGAAGCGGATACACGTCTTCCGTTGGCAACTGCGCTGCCGCTGATCGCGATCCCAACATTGTTTGGATCGGGGAGTGAGACCAATGGCACCAGTGTTCTCCGGGACGACGAGACAGGACGCAAGCTGTCGCTGCATGATCCGTTGCTGGCACCACGCGTCGCGCTGATCGACCCGGGACTGTCGGCCACGGCGCCTCGCCATCTTGTTGCGACTGGCTACGCCGATGCAGTCTGCCACGCGCTCGAATCAATGGTGTCTCGCCGCCGTTCCATTTCCAGTGAGTTGGCCGCCGAGGAGGCAGTGCGTGTGCTGATGCGCGACGCAGCTGACGCGCTTGCCGGCGATGCGTCTGCGCATGCGCGATGTGCCTGGGCTACAACGCTGGCCGGGCAGGCGCTCTCACTTGCTGGCAGCATCGTCACCCACCCCCTGGCACATCCGATTTCAGCGCGGCTTGGTGCGCGTCACGCGGACAGCGTCATTGCGCTTGAGCCGGTTGTGCTGGCGATGCTTGCGCGCCGGCTGGGAGATGCATCGCCGCGACTTCGTGTCTGGTTCGGTTCGCGTGCGCAGGCGGCCGATGGAGTCATTCGTGCAGTCGTCAATCGACTCGCTGGCTGGCACGAGTCCCTGCAGATCGATGTATCGCTCCAGGAGCTTGGCCTGGATGAATCGATGATCGATCAGTGCATCGCAGATGCGCTCGCCAGCGGTTCTCGTGGCCTCGCCAATACACCCGGCCCTCCGCTGATGACCGACGAGCTGCGGGCTATGTACGTCGGTGCTCTACGGGGGTCATCGACGCGCGTCCCCCGGGATCTGGTTGGCGCACTTCCAGCAGGCCAGTAGCAGAAGAAGAACGTGCCCGCACCGGCTGGGTGAAGGCACGAACGGCTGCCCGAATCGGTTGCCGCGCGATCTGCGCGGCGAAATGTCTGGTCAGGAGGCGACGCCTGTCAGGCCATCGTCACCGCGATCATGCGCGACGGGCGTCAGGCGGGTGGGCTGCTCGGCAACGGGCGCGGGTGCTGCTGCCGGCTTGACGAATCCGTAGTACTCCATCATCCCAAGTGAGCTGCGCCAGCCACAGAAGAAGCAGACATAGGTGCGCTCTGGATCTGGTTCCGAGACCATCTCGGCCTCGATCTCCATCTCGCAGTGGGGGCACAGCCAGCGAAGCGGCGCGCCTTGTCGAATGATCTTGAAGCTCATCGGGGTGGGTCTCCCTGGGGGCGAAGTAGTTGACTTCCTTGACCCGAACGTACGACGGCCTGACAGCCTTGGCAAGAGCACATTGAGGATCTGCAAAACCGCGTCGGATTACGGTCGGATCAGCGCTACATCACGCCGAATGTGAACGAAATCGAGGAGTCCAGCTCCTTGATCGCGTCGCTGGCGAGGCCCTCGCGTTGCGCGATTCTCGCGGCAATGGCTGCGGGTACCTGAGCCAGGGGCCGGCCCTGCAACAGTTGTTCCGCCTCGCGGCGCTGCGCTGGATTCGTCGGGTCAATTCCCGCGCGGCCGAGCAGTGCGCCCAGCGTTCCCACACCCTCTGCGTACGCCAGCCCGGCAGTATCGCGTGGCACCGGAATGCGCATTGCAGTGCTGAGCTCTTCAACTGCGCCCGGCCACTGCGCCAGTGTTTCGGCGATGGATTCCTCGAGCCCGCGCAGCGTTCGTCCCTCGGCATCGGTCGGCGTCGACACGGCGTGTTCGAGTTCGTGTCGGAGCGTGGTCAGCAGGTCCCGCCCGGCGCGGCCCTGGGCCAGTGCCGTCGACTGCGCGTCATCCAGCGTGATCCAGCCCTTGCTGTAGACCGCAAGTGCACCCTCGAGCTCGCCCGCCAGGCTCCCGAGCACCCTGCTCAGATCGCGAGGGTTGGCAAGTTCGCGACGCAGCTCGGCGTGCTGCTCGGTTGGAGTCTCGGCCGCGAGAATGTTCGCAGCGTAGCCAGCTCGATTCCCACTGAACGCAAAGCCGTTCAGCGTCACGGTCCCGACGCGCTTGTCGGCAAGCGCCAGCACGCCTCGCATGGCCTGTGACACGCGTTCGCCAGCAGGGGACGCAAGAAGGTCCTGCGCCGCGCGCGTCTGCGGGACGATGGATCGGCTGGCAAAGGGGCCGGTTCCGACAACCGCAAAGCGGGGCTGGCTGTCGAGAATCGTCGAGAACGCTGATGCTCCAGTCGCGCCGCCACCGAACGCATTGCCCGTAACTCGACTGCCGATCGCGGATCCCAGCGAGGACGCCCGATCAAGCAGTGCTGCGAGCATCCCCCGCTGCAATGCAGCAGAGGGGAGTGAACCGCTCAGAGCGATTCGCCGATCGATCAGTGGCACGCCACTGGCAGGTGCTGTCCCCAACGGTGAAATCATGGACGGGCATCGTGTCAGCCGCTGCGCCACTGCGTCACGCAGTCGGGTGGCTTGAGGCCGTCACCGACCAGCCCGCTGGCCGCGGATCTGGCCGCCCGACTACTTGCCCGTTGCGTCCATTGCGTCGGTGACGGGCTTCGTGGCAGCCTCCATCGCCGACGCGAATTCGGTCTGTGCCGGAGCGTACTCGTCGCTCATCAGCTTGTTGAAATTGGCATCGTTCCCCGCATCAGCGGCAGAGCCAAGCCTGTCGACCACGCCGGCTGACTTCTCAACCGAGGCGATCAGCTTGGTGTGGGCATCCTTGTAGTCATCGCCCGCCTTGATCTTCTTGAGTTCGCCTGCAATCCCCGAGAGCTTGTCGGATGCAGCGTGGAGCTGCTTGCCCTGGGCTGCGTTGTGGGGCGGCTGGGTCGGCAGCGTGCTGATCACATTGCTGTACGCCGTCAACTGCGGCTGGACATCCTTGAGGTACTCGGCCGTGCTCAGCCCTGCATTGGCAACACTGGCGGCGTCCTTGGCGTCGTCGAGAGCGCCGCAGCCGCCGGTCAGCAGCGAGGCAACAGCCAGAATCAGAAGGGTCAGGAAGGTTGAGCGAGTGCGAAGAGTTGTCATGGTGCGAACCTAGCACGCGGGCTCCGTGATCGCCGCCCGGGTGGGTCAATTGGTCGATAGGCAGTAGTATCGACACAGCCCGCGGCGCCTCATGGGGAGGATGCCCGGATGTGCAGCTGACGGAGGCACCCATGACCGAGCACGAAACAGCGCCGATCCACATTCGAATTGGTCACTCACCCGACCCCGACGATGCGTTCATGTTCTGGGCGCTTGCCAAGGACAAGTTGCCGACTGGCGGCATTCAGTTCGAGCACGTGTTGAAGGACATCGAGACACTGAACCAGTGGGGACTGGAAGGGCGACTTGAGATCACCGCGCTGTCGCTGCACGCGTACCCCTACCTTCAGGACAAGTATCTGCTGCTGCCGCACGGCGCCAGCATGGGCGACGGCTACGGGCCAATGCTGGTCTGCCGCGACGATCACCCCAACCCTGGCGAGCCGGGCTTTCCAGAGAACCCCGTCACCGAGAGCACGGTGGCAATCCCGGGCACGATGACCAGTGCATGGCTCGAGCTCAACCTGTGGGCGATCGAGAACAGCGGCAGCCGCTGGACCAACTTTGTGGTCGTGCCCTTTGACGAGATTCCCGCATACGTGCGCGAGGGCAAGGCCGACTTCGGGCTGCTCATCCACGAGGGGCAGCTGACCTACAAGGAAGACGGGTTGGCGTGCGTGATCGACCTGGGTGTCTGGTGGCGCGATACGACCGACGGCCTGCCATTGCCGCTCGGAGTGAACGCTGTTCGGCGCGACCTCGGTCCAGAGCTTGCCGGCCGCCTGAGCGAATTGTTGGGCGCCAGTATCGACCTGGGTCTTGAGCACCGCGAGGAGGCGCTGGAGTACGCGCTCCAATTCGGACGTGGTCTCGATACGGGTCTGGCCGACCGCTTCGTTGGCATGTATGTCAACGACCTGACCCGCGACTACGGCGAGCGCGGCCGAAAGGCGATCAGCGAGCTGCTGCGCCGCGCCGAAGCAGCCGGCCTGTTCCGCGAGCCCCTGGTGGACCTGCCCCCCGTGGACAGCGTCGCCGTGCAGTGGCTCGACCCGGTTCCGTCTGCCGGCTGACGAGACCGTCAGTTCAGGTAAGCGGGAATCAGTTCACCGGACTCGCTGGTGCGCACCATCTTGATCGATGTGAACCATTCCCGGTCAATGGTTCCCTCCAGGAATATGTGGCCGTCGATTCGCCCGTCTGCGCGCCCTTCGAATGGTGCAATGTCGCGCACGGGGACGTGCATCTGTTTCGCGTATCCGTCGGCGTACTGCACGACAACGTGGATACCGGTCTCAGGATCGATCGGTTCGTTCTTGACCATCACGGTTGCCCCAGAATATGTACGTGCAGAGAGCCTGTGCAGGCCGCCGTCACGCTCCGACGAGGTCGCGGCCGACTGTGTCTCGAGCCTGCGCTCCAGATTCGCAATCCGTCGATCCTCAACGGTGTAGTGGCCGTCTGTCTGCGCGGTCGGGCGAAAGCCTCGTTTCTCAATCAGAACGCTCTGTGCCAGTGCGATGTCGAACAGCGCTTCGTGTTCGAGGTCGTCGGCGCGTATCGCGAGCGATTTGATCTGCGATTCCCGGTCGCGTGATGCAATGTGCGGATCACGAAACGGATCTAGTGGTACCGATGCGTAGTTGGTGACGTCATTGCGGCCGGCGACGGCCTTGTTGACGCTGGTCTCGGCGACGTCCAATGCCTTCGTCAATTGCTCATCGCCAACAGGTGGCAGATCAGTGTTGATATCGCCTTCAGCAATCTCGGTGGCATCGGCCAACTGCTGTGCGCCTGCAACGGCCTGTTCGGAGCTGGGTGCCTCCGGCTCAGGCGGCGAGGTCTCCGCGGGAAGTGGTGGTGTCTGGTTGGCTGCCTCAGCGGCAGGCCGGCCATCGACTACCGATTTGATTCTGTCCGCTACCGACTGTGCGATGTTCATGATTGGCCGATGCTCCTAT
>CAYNNW010000001.1:13579-26710 GCA_964398435.1 uncultured Gaiellales bacterium
TGGGTACGAGCGGGTGTGATCCGATCCGACCGCAAGCGCGTAGAGGTTGTCCGTCGCACTGTCGATCTTGAGCCAACCCCCTCGTACAGGCCCAGCATTCGAGTTCCGGCCGGGCCAGTGGCTGGATTCAGCGTGGGGGATCAGCGCAAGCGTGTCTGCTACCCGGGTAGCAGTAGCAGCATCAGTAGTTGAATTTGGTGCGATTTCGCAGCCAGGTGAATGCGCGCTGCAACTTGCCGTCGAGCTTGTCGGGGGTGATGACGGTGCCGCTGGCAAAGCTGTCGGTGAAGAACTTCTCAACCTGGGCGCGGCTGCCGGCATCGCGGAAGAGTACGTTCAGTTCGTGGTCGTGATATCCGGCTCGCTTGGTGGCGTTGTACGAGCCCACGGTGACGTGGTCGTCGACCAGCATCGACTTGGCGTGCGTCGTGCCCGCGGTCTCGATCACCTTGACGCCTGCGGCAAGCAACTCAGGGAAGAACGTGCGCGACAGCGTCTGCCCGATCGGTGCCGGAACGGGAAGCAGGTTGCCACCACTGGTCATGACGCGGACGTCGACGCCGCGCTTGGCAGCGGCGGCAAGTGCCTGGACGACGTCGTGGTCGCCGATGAATGGCGTTGACAGCCAGATCCGCGAGCTGGCCTTTCCGATGCTGTCGAGGTGCCACTTGGTGATGTCGTGCCGCTTGCTGTCGGGAGCGTTGCTCATCAGTGCCGCGGTAATCGTGCCGCCCGGCGCCGGCGTTCGCAGGCCGCGGTCGAGCGCAGCCTGGTGCCGGGCGCTGACCGTGCCACCCATTTCCTTCCAGCGGCTTGCAAACAGTCCGCCTGCCTGGGCCGCCACCGGCCCCTGCAGCTTGACCATGATGTCGGTCCAGTCATCGAACATGCTGCCGAAGTTCATGCCACCGATGAACGCCGTGTTGCCGTCAATGCCGACCATCTTGCGATGATCGATGTGGCGGCGCGCTTCATTGCGGGCGATCGGATTGGTCACGAGCACGTTGGCGCCGGCCTTGCGCAGGTTGTTGATGTTGCTCCACCATGGCGTCCCCGGGATCTGTGCCGAGCCAACGAAGTCGACCACCAGATTGACCTCAACGCCCGCCTTGGCGCGGTCCAGCAGTGCTTCGCCCAGTCGCGCGCCGTGGCCGGTTGGCTGCAGTGAGAACATCGTCACGTTGACGAGTTCTTTCGCTCCGCGGACCGCGTCGACGATTGCCTGTGTCGCGGCGGGGTAGCCAACCAGCAGTTTCGCTGTATTGCCGCTGACCCATGATGCGGCGTCTGTGCCGCTCACGGCAGACATGGTAATTCCCTGCTGGGGTTCGGACGACGTTGGGCGTGGCACCGGTGAAACTGGCGTTGGCGCGACGGGCGTGGCGAAGGTAGCGGATGCGTGAAGTGTGCTCATGCTGCGCATCCTTTCCGATCGACCGGCCGCTCGTCGAGCACCCACGGTCAGCTTGTATGCATCGGCAGTTTCTTGCTATAAAGATTTTGCAGCGAAATGCCGATGATAGTGGCACTGGGTTCCATGGGTGGGATCCTCCAATTCACATCGACGCTGCGGGCAGGGAATGCCCGTGTCAGGAGCTGCGCGAGGTCGGGTGTGCTCGATTCGTTCAGGCCTGTCGCCGTGCAGCAACGCCAGGGAGGGCAGGAGCATGAGCTTCCGTATCAACTCGAACGCCTATTCGTACGGCCTCGTCAGCAGTCTCAACCAGACCAACTCGGCGTTGGCGCGGTCAATGCAGCGACTGTCGTCTGGCCTGAGAATCAATTCAGCTTCGGATGATCCGTCAGGTGTCGGAATCGCCTCACGCCTTCGCTCGCAGCTTGCCGGCATTCAGCTGGCGGACAACGTTGTGCAGGAAGGCTCCGCGATGGTCAGCGTTGCCGACACAGCGCTCGGCGAGATCGGCGAAATGCTGCAGCGCGTTCGTGATCTGGCGATCGAGTACAACAGTGGCACGCTTGACGCCGGCCAGCAGGCCGCAGTGATCAGCGAGGTCAGCGAAATTGACTCGGCGATCACGGCGCTGATCAACAACACCGACTACAACGGAATCGGTTTGCTCAACACGGGCGGCGGCGCTATCGCAACGCTGCAGGTCGGACCCGACGCCGGCGATACCTTCACGCTGAACGGCGTCGACCCTGTCACAGCAATCGGCACGGCACTGACCGACTTCATCGGTGGCACGCCGGACCTGAACACCATCGATACCGCCATCGGCGGCATCAACAATGAGCGTGCCTACTTTGGCGCTTCCGATGCGCGGCTCAGCTCGATGTCCAACGTGCTCGCCGCGCAGGCAGAGGCCGTCGCCGGGGCTGAAACGCGGATCAGCGGTGTCGACATGGCCATGGAAATGGCGGAGCTGACCCGGCTTCAGATTCTGCAGCAGTCAGGCATGGCGATGCTCGCGCAGGCCAACATGCAGCGCGCCTCGGTGCTGGCGCTGCTGTCTGGCGGCTGAGTTCGGGCACCGCTGTTTCCCCGGGTGACCAGCGCTGATCTGGGATGATCAGTGCATGAGTCGTCGCCGCACAGCCACCACCGTTGCAGGAGCCGCAGTTGGCGCGGTTGCCAGCGCGGGCGTGGCCAGCTATCTCGCAAACCGCCGATCCGTCCCATCATGGACGGGCGTTCGTCCGCTGCCCGGTCTCGCCGCACAGGTCGAGGTCGCGCGTGACAACTGGGGCATACCAGCGATCGAAGCGACCTGTGAGGACGATGTCTTCATGGCGCAGGGGTGGCTGCACGCATCTGACCGGCTCTTCCAGATGGTGTTGCTGCGCGCCGTCGGCCGCGGTGAGTTGTCGGCCATTGTTGGCGCCAAGGCGCTGCCCGGCGATCGCCTGTCGCGTGTTCTGGGCTTTCATCGACACGTTGAGGAAGAGGCGGGGTCGTGCAGCCCCGAGTCGCGGCGCGTGCTGGAGGCGTACTGTCGCGGAGTCAACGCCTTCATTGAGCAGATGGGCCGTCGCCGCCCTGTTGAGCTTCGGCTGCTGCGGCATCGCCCGCGCCCATGGACACCCGCAGACTGTCTGATCTCTTCGCGACTGATGATGCTGGGGCTCAGTGGCAATTGGGAGGCCGAACTCGCGCGCGCCGAGGTTGCCGCCCGCTTCGGTGATCAGGCCCTGGCGGCAATCGATCCGGACGCGAATGTTGGGGCTCCGCTCCCACAGCTGGACCTTGCAGTGCTGTCGGATCTTGCGGCAACAGCCCAGGCGCTCTCTGAGCCGTTCGGTGGCGGGCCCGGGACCGGCTCCAACAACTGGGTAATCGGTCCGCGCCGTACCCGCAGTGGTGGGGCGCTGCTCGCCAACGATCCGCATCTCGATCTTGGGCTGCCGTCGATCTGGTACGAGAACCTGTTGCGCTGCCCGACATACCAGGTGCGCGGCTTCTCGATCGCGGGAACCCCCGGTGTGGTGCTCGGCCGCAATGCATCGATTGCCTGGGGATTCACCAACTCGTCCGTCGACGTTCAGGATTGTTACCTCGAGCAGATCGACGAATCTGCCGGGACGTATCTCGACACAGATGGTGAGCAGCATCCGCTGGAAGTGCGCCGCGAGGTCATCGAGGTTCGGGGGCGGCACGCGGACGAGGAGCTGGTCGTACGATCAACGCGCCGCGGCCCGCTGCTCGGTGATGCAATTGACAGCGGAGACCTGGGGGCGCATATCAGCCTTCGCTGGCACGGCAATGAACCGGGAACGCTGGTCGACGCGCTGATCTCGCTCAACCGCGCTGAGAATTGGGATGCGTTCCGGGAGGCAATCAGCCTCTGGACCTCGCCGGCCCAGAACGTTGTCTATGCCGATCGCGACGGCAACATCGGCTACCAGCACGCGGGGTCGGTGCCGATTCGCGCCGGGCACGACGGATGCCTGCCGCGGGCGGGCAGCGATCCAGATGCCGAGTGGACCGGCGTCATTCCATTTGACGAACTCCCGATGGCGTTCAATCCCGCGGCCGACGTGATCGTCACGGCCAACGAGCGGATTGCGCCCGACGACTACCCGTACTGGCTGGGTCGGGACTGGATGAATCACTATCGTGGTCAGCGAATCCGACAGTTGATCGATTCCCGCGACGGCCACCGGGTGTCGGACCAGGTCTCGATCCAGTGTGATGTTCATTCGCTGCCCGGGACGATGCTCCGGGATGCGATCGCAGGCATGGATGATCGACCGGCGCCTGCCAGCGAGGCTGGGCGCGACGTTCTCGATGCGCTGCTCGCCTGGGATGGAGAGCTGGACGAGTCGGGTGATGGCGGAATCGCGTACCGGCTGCTGATCCGCTCGCTGCAGCACGAAGTCTTTGGGTTCCTGGGCGACGTTCTGCCGCGATTCCTCGGCTACAGCCGCACGGGAATGAATGGCTTCTGGGCGCTGTACTGGCGCACCGTTCCGCGGCTCGTTCGGGACATTGCCGCCGACGATCGGTCGCTGCTCGAGGCCGGGGCAGCCGCAGTTGCGGAGCAGGATGGTGCGGTGGAGTGGGAGCCAGCAACGAACTGGTCCGAGATGCTTGCACGGGCATGCGACCGGGCCGGGATCATGTGGCAGGGCGAGCTTCCCGAAGACATGCGCGCTGAGCAGGCCACGCCGCAAGCTGGGTCGCGCGCGGGCCGGACAGGTGCCTCGGCCCGGTCACGTCGCAAGCGCTGGCATCGGTTGCGGCTGCAGCACCCGCTGGGTGTCATTCCGGGCATCGGTCTGGTGGCGAGCAATGGGCCGTTCGCGGTGCCGGGTGACCCCGATACCGTGTGGCAGGCGTCGAGCTTCAACAACCCGATCAACTCGTATTCGATGGTCGGACCGTCGCACAGAACGGTAGTGGACCTTGCTCATCCGGATGAGTCGGTCGCGGTGATTGCCGGTGGCCAGTCGGGGCACCCTGCAAGTCCCCACTACGTTGACCAGGTCCCGCTGTGGCGACGTGGCGATGCGCGGCCGGCGCCGTGGACCGCCGAGGGCATCGAGCGCGCAACGCGCTACCGCCAGTACCTCGACCCAGCCTGATCGGCTAGCGCGACTGACCCAGCCGAACGAGAAACGCCCGCACTGCCAGCAGCAGGTTCTCGCCAATAACACGGGGTGCGTGGCGGCCTTCGAATGCCGTGGCACTGTGTCGGTCCCGGTTCGAGCGGATGCGGGGTCGCCGGCGGGGATCAAGATTCTCTGGTTCGTTGCCGCGGTGTGGATGCATGTTGTGCCCGAACATTGTCTGGCCTGCCTCTGTTCCCAGCCGACGACCGGTAGGGGTTCCGGCCGCAATCACGCAGTGGACCATCCAGGTGTGATGGCGTCCTGCAGACTCACCTGTCTATCCCGATTTTCTGCAGAAATGGTGCAGTGCTCGTATTTGCGATGCGATGTGTTCATTTCGCTCGAAACGGGTTCAAGTGTGGGTGGCGCTGCTGCCGATGCCACGCTGGAACGAATAACCGTGGGAGTAGGGCATGCCTGCAAACGAGCCACCTCGTCGCACCCGAAGCTTTTTGCTGATCATGTTGTTCGGCCTTGCCATCGGAACAGCGGTCGCTGCAATGACCGTCGGCAAGGCGCAGCAGCCGATCCGTCCATTGACGACGAGTGACCTGCGGCAGCAGATTCTGGATGGCAACGTCAAGACCGCCACGATCAACCAGTCGAGTCGGATTGTGACGGGCGAACTCGATAACAACGACCGCTATCGAGCGAGTTACCCCAGTGACGACTGGCTGATTGCGCTGTTCGAGCTTGCCGAGGGCGGCTCGACGATCACTGCCTCGTCCGGGGACAGCACCACAGGGGATGAGAAGCGTGGAGCGGGCGAAGCCAGCAACAAGGACGACACCACTGCGGTTCGGTACACATTCGTTTCCAGCAAGTCGTCCAGTGGCAACTGGCTGATCCTCTTCGGTGTACTGGTGCTGATTGGCGTTCTGATTCTGTTCTCGCGAACACGGTCGAGTGCCGCCCGGGCTGCAAACGGTGCGCCCGGACGAATGATCGAGGCGGGCGAGGTTCCGGTTACGTTCAACGACGTCGCAGGGTGCGATGAGGTCGTTACTGAGCTGGCCGAGATCAAGGGATTCCTCTCGGAGCCTGATCGATTCCGAAAACTGGGAGCCAATATCCCCAAGGGCGTGCTCCTGTTCGGGCCACCCGGGACGGGCAAGACGCTGCTGGCGCGAGCCGTTGCAGGCGAGGCCGGAGTTCCGTTCTTCTATATCTCCGGTTCGGACTTCGTTGAAATGTACGTCGGCGTAGGCGCCTCGCGCGTGCGCAAGCTCTTTGAGCAGGCGAAGCAGCAGTCGCCATGTGTGGTCTTCATCGACGAGATCGACGCGGTCGGCCGCCGCCGCAGCGGCTCTGCCCAGGGCGGGCAGGAGGAGCGTGAGAACACGCTCAACCAGTTGCTCGTCGAAATTGACGGCTTCTCGCCGAACGACAATGTCATTGTGATGGCAGCCTCA
This sequence comes from uncultured Gaiellales bacterium, assembly GCA_964398435.1. GTDB lineage: Bacteria > Actinomycetota > Thermoleophilia > Gaiellales > SKUG01 > CAYNNW01. Next base: position 20,062 of record CAYNNW010000001.1, read on the forward strand.
AACCGGGCGGACATTCTGGACCCCGCGCTGACGCGCCCCGGGCGGTTCGACCGCCAGGTCATCGTCGACACGCCTGATCGCAAGGGGCGGCGCGAGATTCTGCGCGTGCACAGCAAGGGCAAGCCCTTTGCAACGACGGTTGATCTGGATGCAGTGGCCGCACAGACGGCGGGCTTCTGCGGCGCTGACCTTGCCAACCTCGTGAACGAGGCTGCACTGCTTGCTGCCCGCGACGGGCGTGAGGAGATCATTCCGCACGACATGGAAGAAGCGACGATGCGCGTGCTCGCTGGTCCGCAGAAGACGCGCATCGTGACCGACAAGGAAAAGCGCACGATCGCGACACACGAGATCGGTCACGCGATCATGGCCCACGTGCTTGAGGATTCCGAACCGGTGCACAAGGTAACGATCGTTGGTCGCGGGCGCGCCCTCGGTCTGATGGTGTCCCTGCAGGAAGAGGACCGGCTGCTGCACACACGCTCGGCGCTGATGGCACAGCTCGCCGTTGCACTGGGCGGGCGCGTCGCCGAGGAGATCACGTTTGACGAGATCACCACGGGCGCGGCGAACGATCTTGAGAAGGTGAACGAGATCGCGCAGGCCATGGTGCTCAAGATGGGCATGAGCGATGACTTCGCGCTTCGTTCGTTTGTGATGGACGACCATCTGGTCGTCCACAGCAACGACCTGAAAGATCGCATCGATGCAGCCATCGACGCGATCGTGCACGAGGCCCGCCTGACCGCGCTGACAACGCTGACCGAGCATCGCGAGCAGCTGGATCGCCTGTCCAACATTCTCATCGATCGGGAAACAATTGACCGCGCCCAGTTCGAGGCCCTGATGCGGGGCGAGAACCCGTTTGAGGATCTGGAGGAAGAGGTCGAGGATCCGGTGGTCGTTGCCGCAGCGCGACAGCGCCTGGAGCTGGTCGGGGCCGGAGTTGAGTCGGCTGCCCTGCAGGCTGCCGCACAGCCGGGTACGCACTTCGCGGGCAGTGATGCCTCCGAAGCTGCGCGTAGCGCCTGGAGTGCGGGCGCGCACGCTGCATCGCGCACCGTCGCCGTCACCGACGCGTCCGCCGATGACGGGTCTGGATCAGCAGCCGAAGGCGCTGCGGCGGCCTGAGTCTTAGTGCGCGAGTGTTGAGCGCTCGCGGTGGCGGTCGATTGCCAGCTGAATCAGCCGGTCGACAACCTCGGCATATGGAACGCCGGTCGCTGCGAACAGCTGTGCGTACGCACTTCGTGCGGTAAAGCCCGGCATGGTGTTGACCTCGTTGACCACCACGTCGCCCGATTCCGTGACGAAGCAGTCAACGCGCGCAAGCCCTGCGCAGTCGATCGCCTGGAACACACGCAGCGCTGTCTGCTGAACACGCTCGGTGACATCGTCCGGCAGCTGTGCCGGGATCTCCAGTTGGACGCCCTCATCGCAGTACTTGGCGTCGAAGTCGTACCAGTCCTGACCCGTCCCCATGTGGATGCGTCCGGGTACCGAGACGATCGGGTCATCGTTGCCGAGCACCCCACACTCAATCTCAATACCACGGACTTCGGGCTCAACAAGAACCTTGTCGTCGTGGGCAAACGCTGTATCCAGCGCTGCCCGCAGCTCGGCGGCGGTGGTTGCCCGGCTGATCCCGATGCTCGACCCCAGGCGCGCAGGCTTGACGAACAGCGGCAGCCCCAGTCGCGTTGGTGCCTCTGCTGCGTAGGCATCGCGATCGCAGCGCTTGGCATGCAGGACATCGCCGCCCGCAACGGGAATCCCCGCGTCGCGCAGTACCGACTTGAAGACCGCCTTGTCCATTCCAACCGCGGATGCCAGGACGCCGGAACCGACATACGGGATCCCAACGGTCTCGAGCAGTCCCTGCATCGTTCCGTCTTCGCCGAACGGTCCGTGCAGCACCGGGAAGATCACATCGACACCTCGCAGTGCCGTGCTCGGACTGGTGACCGTGGCGGGCCGCGTCTCGTGGCGGACCTGCGCGGTCAAGGTTGTTGTGCGTGCAGCATCCGAGGGCTGATCGGCGTCGATCGACTGTGTCTCAACGTGCGACGAGGGGCGATCGGAATTGAGTGCAAGCTTGCCCGGGCTGGTCAGGCGCCAGTCGCCCGATCGTTCGATCAGCACTGCGACCGGCTCGTAGCGGCTGTGGTCGAGTGCATCGATGACTGCGGCTGCGGACAGCCGCGATATGTCGTGCTCGGATGAGCGACCACCGGCCAGCACGGCAACATTCAGCTTGTGCATCTGATCACTCCTCGCGTCGGGGTGAGCGGTCACCCCGCTTGCGTGTACATCACACCATGCCGGGCGGGGTGGATGCCACCTGTGTCTGCATCTATGTCCGTGGTGGCCGCATCTGCTGGCCGCACCGCGTACCGTTACGGCGTGGTTGATGTCGGTTCTGGCGATGTCACGGTGATCGTGACCTGCGATCCCAGCTGTAGTCGCTGCCCCTGAGCAGGCAATTGTTCGGTTACCTCGCCCTCGGGATCCAGCGACGGGTCGTTTGACGTTTCGGCGACAACCTTCACGCTGAAGCCGGCATCCCGCAGTTTCGATGATGCGGCCGACTCGCTGAGCCCATCAACGCTGGGCACCGTGTTGAAGCCCGAAGCGATCGTGATGGTGACTGAGCTGTCCTTCTCCGCCTCGGCGCCGCCACGGGGATCCTGCGAAATGACCTCGTCAGCGGCATCCGGACCGTCGGCGCCGGTGACGATCGTGACCTTGAATCCTTCTGCCTCGAGACGGCTGCGGGCGTTCGCCTTGGTCATTCCAACGACGTCGGGGACCGGTGAGAGTTCGCTGCCGCGACTGACGACCACGGTAACGACACTGCCGGGATCGACCTTCGTGCCGGCTGCCGGGTTCTGCCTGATGACCGAGCCCGACTCGACGCCGTCGTTGTACTCGGTGCGGAAGCTGGCCTTGAGCCCCGCATTCTGCAGTTCCTTTTCGGCCTCCTCGCGGGTTGCGCCGACGATGTCGGGAACATCGACAGGCTTCAACCCCTGGCTGACCGTGACGGCAACTTTGGTGCCTTCGTCGACCTTGTCACCGGGTTCTGGATCCTGTTCCAGAACGGTGCCGCGCTCCTCTTCCGAGAAGCGCTTCGTGATCGCGCCCAGCTCCAGCCCCGAGCGGTCCAGCCGATTGCGTGCCTGAGCAAGCGTCATCCCGGCCAGATCCGGTGTCGACACGCGCGTGACCGTAGTCGTCGTCGGGGTCTTCTTCGAGGAGTTGTCTCCGAGCGTCACCCAGCCGACCAGAATTGCGGCGAGCAGTGCCAGTGCCACAAGGATCCAGACAAGCCGCCTTTTGCCCTTGTCGTCATCGTCGGTGTCGGCTGCGTGGTCGTTCCACGGGTCCGCCGGAATGGGAGGCTGTGCGGGTCGACCGTCACGATATGCCCGGGTGGCTGCTGCCGCTGGCGCCTGCCCAGGGCGTGACCCGATCACGCGCGTCATTGTGGCTGTCTCAGTTGGCATGCCACCCGAAAGTGCCACGTCGATGTCGGCGAGGAATTCGTCAGCGGTCTGGTATCGCAGGTCGGGGTCCTTCTGCAGGGCCCGCATGATTACCGACTCGAGGGCAGCGCTGATTGACGGCCGCAGGTCTGAGGGCCGCCGCGGCGCTTCGTTGACGTGGCGCAACGCTACCGTCACCGGATTGTCGCCGTCGAACGGAACCTTGCCCGTCGCCATTTCGAACATGACGACACCCAGGGAGTACAGGTCGCTGGATGCCGCGACCACCTCGCCACGAGCCTGCTCGGGTGAGAGGTACTGTGCGGTACCGACAATTGAGCCCACTTCAGTGAGGCCGGTGTCGGCTCCTGCACGGGCGATTCCGAAGTCCGCGATCTTCAGTCGACCGTCGCTGGTCACCATCATGTTGTGCGGCTTGATATCGCGGTGAACGATTCCGTTGCGGTGGGCAAATCTGAGCGCCGTCAGCGCCTGTCTACCGAGGTCGAGCACTTCCTGTTCGGGAAGCGGAGCGCGCTGGCCAATGCGCTGCTTCAGTGTGGTTCCCTCGACGTACTCCATTGCGATGTAGTACGTCCCGTCAGCCTCGCCGCGGTCGTAGACCTGCACGATGTTGGGGTGATTGAGTCGTGCGGCGGAGGATGCTTCGCGCAGGAATCGCTCAACGAATTGGGCGTCGGACGCGTGCCGATTGTCGAGGAGCTTGATTGCAACCTGTCGGCCGAGCGTCGTGTCTTCAGCGCGGTAGACAGCAGCCATGCCACCAGTTCCGACGCGCTGCTCAATCCGATACCGGCCGTCGAGCATCGTTCCGATCAAGGGGTCGCGGTCGCTCATCCATCCTCCTTCGACATCGATCGGGAACTTCCCGCCAATTCCGTGCAGCAATGATCCTGATGGACACGGTCAGCGCCCATTGAGCAGCCCCTGCGCACCCAGAACGGCCTCCATGACATCGCGTGCGATTGGTGCGGCCGTAACGCCACCCGTCGATCCGCTGGGCTGGCTCTCAAGGGTGACCGCAACGGCCACCCGCGGGTTCTCGACTGGCGCAAATGCAATGAACCAGACCTGGTTGCCGGTGCCCGTATCGGCCGTTCCGGATTTGCCGGCAACGTTGACGCCGCGCAGCGCCGCAGAGGTGCCCGTGCCTTCCCGCACGACGTTGGCCATCATTGACGCGAGCGTCTCTGCTGTCGCAGGGCGCATTGCCTGCTTCCAGGGCTCAGGCTTGGCCTGGTCGACGACCTGCCCCGCTGGGTTGAGGATCTTGTCGACGAGGAGCGGTCGCATGATCGTGCCGCGATTCGCCACCGCCGATGCGACCAGCGCCATCTGCAGCGGTGTGACTGACAGTCGTTCCTGACCGATGGCGACGCGCGCCGTATCGATCGATGCATCCTTGGGCAACGGCGTTCCGCGGTCGTCGACCAGGCCGCTTGCACGGCGTTCACGCGAGGGAAGATCCTCCAGCGGCGGCGTTGAATCGAATCCGAACTTCTCCATCGTTTCGCGCATGCGCCGAGCGCCCAACTCGTCGCCGAGCTGCGCAAACGTGACATTGACGGAGTTCGTCAGGGCGTACTCAAGATCGTGCGGCCGTGCACAGCTGCCGCCGAAGTTCTTCACCGGTGGGCCGGAGTTGACATCAACCGAGCAGCCCCCATCGAAGCGGGTCGACTCATCGGCGATGCCCGATTCAAGCGCGCCGGCGGCGGTGACAACCTTGAATGTCGACCCCGGTGGGTAGCCGGCCTGGGTTGCACGATTGAGCAGTGGTGCACCGGGGGCCGAGCTGATGGTGTCGAAGCGGTTCTCTACGTCCGCGGTATCGAACGACGGCGAAGAGGCCATCACCAGGATCCGCCCGTTGCGGGGATCGATTGCCACAATGCTGCCGCGCTTGCCTGCCAGCGCCCGATTCGCCACCCGCTGTGCCCGGGCCCGGATGGTCAGCTGCAGGGTGTCGCCGCGAACGGTTTCCTCGCCCTGCAGGCGAGCGCTCAGTGATGCGAGTCCGCGTTGTGACCCGGTCAGAACGTCGTTCCAGGCCCGCTCGACGCCAGTGCGGCTACGACCGCTTGTTGAGTAGCCGGTAACGTGCGGCGCCAGCGCGCCGTCGGGGTAGGTGCGGTCGAAGACGGTGTCGCCATTCTTCGTGGTGCGCGATGTTGAATCAGCGAGTACCTGGCCTCCGCGTGCAAGCAGCTTGCCGCGGTCAACACGCTGCTCGCGCCAGGCAGTCTGATTGTTGTAGTCCTTGGCGCGCAGGTGGCCGGCCTCCACAACCTGCCACCAGGTCAACATTCCAATGGTTGCGCCAAAGACCAGTAGCAGTCCGCTGAACACGCGCGCGATGCGCGGAGCCATCGGATCGCCGCCGAATTGAGTGTGGCCGGTGTCGCTCACAGCGAGGGCTCCTGCGACCTGCGGAGCTGTGCCGCCTGCGTTATGTGTGAGAGCACCAGCAGCAGGCCAAGCAGCAGGAAGTTGGCAACGATGCTGCTGCCGCCGTAGCTCATGAACGGAAGTGTCTGTCCCGTCAGTGGCAGCAGGCGAACCACTCCGCCAACGATGATCAGTGACTGCATCGTGAACACGGCGGTCAGGCCGAACGCCAACAGTCGAGAGAAGCCGTCCGGAGCCCAGATTGCGATGCGCATTCCCCGCCATGCGAACGCCACGTATACGAGCAGTATGCCCACGGCGCCCAACAGTCCGAGTTCGTTCCCCAGTGCGGCAAAGATGAAGTCGTTGTGGGCGTCGGGAATGATCGGGTTTCCCGAGTCGGTGACCAGATAGGCGCGACCGATGCCGGTGCCCGTGACGCCGCCGTCTGCGAGTGCGAACAGACCCTGCACGATCTGGAAGCCGGTGTCCTGTGGATCCTTCCAGGGGTCGAGCCACGTGTCGAAGCGGCGTTGCACGTGCGGGGCGATTCGAACCACCGTCATGGCTCCGGCAGCGAACATGCCGACGCCGCTTGCAACGTAGACAAGGTTGCCAGTTCCGACATACAGCATCAGGACGAACGTGAGGAAGAACAGCAGGCTGGTCCCGAAGTCATTCATCAGCACGAACAGTGCCAGGCTGAGTCCCCAGAACAGCACCCGCGGACCGACGTGTTCTGCATGCGGTAGACG
>CAYNNW010000002.1:0-3993 GCA_964398435.1 uncultured Gaiellales bacterium
CCACGATCAACGCGCTGGATCACCCACCGTCGTCGTGGTCGATGCCGTCGGCGCACACCAGCATGGCAATGGTCGGTGCGTTGAGCATGACCTCTCTCACCGACGGCTGGTGGTGGTTGTGGTGGGGCTGGTCGATCATGCTGGCGATCAGCAGGGTCGTGCTGGGGGCCCACTATCTGGGTGACGTGCTGGTGGGCGTGGCGCTCGGACTGACACTGGGAGTGCTGGTTGCGCTCCCGATCCTGCAGGCGGTTGCCTGAGCGCGCTGCAGCTGTCGCGGCGTCGTCAGCGGAAGGCCAGCAGGCGTCGCGTCAGGTCGGTCAGGCGAAGCGAGCGGACGGTCGCAGCAACGTCGTCAACGTGACTGGCGGCAAGCGCTGATTGCGCTCCCGTAACAGCATCGGCGAGCGAGTGAGCGGTCCGTACGAGTTCCGAGTGATGGGCGAATGCGACGTGTCCTGGCTGGGTCGACTGGCTCGCAAAGCGTGAGAAGACATCGCTGAACCGCTCGGCGCGTGGCAACATCGCAGTCAGCCGGCCGGTTGCCTCGGTGGACCCGGCCTGGACCTTGCGTGTCAGCATCCCCAGCTTGTGTTCGGTTGCAATGGCGTTTGCCAGGTGCATTCGGATGTCCATGACACTCTCCCGGTCGTCACCCGATTCATGGGCGTCCCGCGCGCAGGACCATGAACGGGTGTCGCTCTCCCATCTGAGTGTCGAAGACGCAGCTGAGCTGGTTCCAGGGGAGTCGTCGGCACGGGCGGACGGGAATCCTGCGGGCGACAGCCGCAGCTCCTCAGGCCATGCGCTGCGGCAGGCTGAGCCGCACGTCCAGGGTGTTGGCGTGCAGCAGCGTCAGCGCCTCTGCCGAGCGGCAGCGCTCGGCCGATCCGTGATGGCACGAGATTGCGTGCAGCAGCCCCGACCAGAGCTGTCGCTGCTCGTTCCCACGATCGAAGCCGGTCCTGGCTGCGGCGTCCAACAACATCTCATGGGCAAGCAGAATGTGTCCTTCAAGCGATTCAACTGCGTTGCGGCTGATCGTGGTGCCGACCTCGATCTCGCGGGCTCTGCCGATGTCGTGCAGCAGGGCCGCAGTCAGCACCAGGCTGCGGTCAACTCGTGGATGGCGCTCAGCGGCAGCCAGGCAGATCGTGGCAACGTTGACCGTGTGCTCAACCAGCCCACCGACCCAGGCGTGGTGTTCACCAGCCGTGGCCGGCGATCGCTGCAGCAGTTCGGCGTCCGGTCCGCTCCAGACCTCGTGGACCAGTGCCTGCAGCGACGGATTGTCGATTTCACCGACCAGGAATTCCAGTTCGCCAACCAGATCTTCGAGCGGCCGTCGCGACATTGGCACCAGGGAGCCCGCCGTCTCAGGCGCGTCGGCGCGGGCGATCCGTCGAATGTCCAGCTGCATTGCTCCGCGGTAGAAGCTCGGCTTGCCCACGGCAACGACGGTGTCGCCGACACGGACCTGACCGTCAAACCAGTCCGCGTTGTCCCAGACCCGACCCTCGATTGATCCGGTCTGGTCGGCAAGTTCGAGCACCAGAAATGGATCGCCGTTGCGATCCATTCGTCGCTGCTTGCGCTGCACCGAGAAGAGTCCCTCTGCCGGACGTCCCACCTCAAGCTCTGCAATACGCGTGCGTGCCATGCCGTGAAGTGTAGGCTCATCGCCTGATGGCTGTCGCACGCGAATTCTCATATCTGAGGTACAACCCCGATGTCGTCGGTGACGTGGGCCCACTGCTCTGCCCGCCGTACGACGTGGTCGACGACGACGAGCGCCGAGCGCTGGCGGCCGTCAGTCCCTGGCAGGCAATCCATGTCGAACTCCCCGAGGGCGGCGATGCAACACGCAGCCGTGACCTGCTCGCTGAGTGGATCGACACGGGTGCACTCGAGGCGGGCGATGTCGGCATTGCAGTCGTCCAGCAGCGCTACGAAGGGCCCGACGGCGTTCGTCGGACTCGGACTGTCGTCTCATGCGAGGTTGCGATCCCCGAGACAGATGCAGCGCCCAGCGATCGAATCCTCGAGCACGAACGAACCTTCGATGCGCCGAAGCAGCAGCGGCTGGAGCTGATGAAGCAGGCGGGCGCGAACATCAGTCCAGTGTTCCTGATGTACCACGATCGTGACCGGCCGTTGGCGGATCTGATGTCCAGCGTTACAGATGACGAGCCCGACGTAACGGGCACTGCCGGCGACGGTTCCCAGTTTGCGATCTGGTTCGTGACTGACGTTGCTGTCTGCGAGCAGTTTCGGGCAGCGGTCGCGCCGCACCCGCTGCTGATTGCAGACGGGCATCACCGCTACGGTGCTGCGGCGCGCCTGCGGGACCAGCAACGGGCGGAATCGCCGCGCCTGAGCCTGGTTGGCGGAACCGACACGGCCCTGCCACCGCACACCGGATCGTCAGGCGTCAACGGCGTCATGGCAATGATTGCCAACAGTGCCGACGAGGGCATCTGCGTGTTTCCGACGCACCGGATCGTGAACGGAACGTCGGTTGCTGCGCTGCACACATTTGCGCTCGACAGTGGCGTGCTGGAGCGTCGCGACGCCAGCTCGGTGGACGAGGCAGTCGAGTTGTTGAATGCCTCGACGGTTCCCGGATTCGTCACGGTTGAGCAGGGCGCAGCTGCCCTGTGGACCGTGCCCGAGCCCGGCGATCTCGAGCTCGCCATGCCCGAGATGAGCGACGCCTACCGCTCGCTGGATGTCACGGTGCTGCACGCAATGGTGCTCGATGGTGGAGCCATGCTTGCATCAGCTGGTGGAACGATCCGGTACACGCGGGACCTCCCCGTTGCGGTTGCGGCCGCCAACGCCCCGGGAACGGTGTCATTCCTGCTGCGCGAGGTCGATGTTGCCCGCGTGCATGCCGTCGCGGAGGCCGGCGAGGTCATGCCGCAGAAGTCGACCTACTTCTTCCCGAAGCTGCCGACCGGCGTGACCTTCCGCCTGCTCGGCCCGCTCGCCTGAGCGCCTGCCGCCACTCGACACCGGCGATCGGACAACGCGATCGGCTGCAGCATTGTCGTCCCGACTGCCGACTTTCGTCGCGGGTTGGCGGTGGGTGGGATCAACTGGTTGATGCCACGATCATGAGCGCTCGTATGCCGACTCCAGACAGCACGAGAAGCGCCGCAACCGCGAGTATCACCAGATTTCGAGTGGAATTTGGGATAGCACCTTTTCGGTAGTGGACCGCCGTCAGAACGATTCCGGCGAGGCCGAGCATGGGAAACAAGCCCAGCCCAGCTACTGCGAAGCCGGGCACGAGGGCGAGTGCGCTGCCGCCAAATGTGATGATGCCCAGTCCGAGCTGAAACCACATTTCCCACGCGAGGTTCTTCTGCTGCGGCTGCTGGCTTGGCGGCTCCACCGAGGCCAACGGTCGGGCATCGGCATCCGACTGCACATGGTCGGTCCACTGTGTCCCATCGAACCACCGCATGTTGCCCGGCGCCTGAGGGTCGGGGTACCAGCCTGCTGGACTTGCCTGAGGGTCGGCCATCGTTCCACCTTTTACGCGTACACAAGGTCGTCTCGAACGCACATCGACACCCATGCGCAGGCTCTTGAGGTCGATGTTGCCCGCGTGCATTACCGTCGAACGCGCTAGCGGGCGTCCGTAATGACGACTTTGGCTACCCGATCGCCGAGGCGCTGATTCAGGGGTGACTGGACCATCAGGATCACACCGACGATTGGCAGCCCGCAGCAGATGAAGTCGATGCCGCCGACGAAGTATCGAATCGCTGCGGCCCCGTAACTGATCTTGCCGCCGTCCTGTTCACGAACGACCCGCGTTCCGGCAACCATCTTGCCAACAGTCTGACCGCGCGATCCTTCGAGCCCGACGTAGTACGCGACGCCCAGGATCAGGTAGACGAGGAACGGTAGGCCAGTCAGAGACACATTGAAGCTCGCGCCGGACGTACTGGATTCGCCAAATGCGGCGACCATGATGCCGTAGAT
>CAYNNW010000002.1:4003-4676 GCA_964398435.1 uncultured Gaiellales bacterium
ACGGCAATTACACAGTCAACCAGGAGGCCCACTGCACGCTTGCCGATCGATGCAGGAGTTGGCGTGCCGTCTGGCGACCCCGCCATCGGAGTGCCAGGAAGAGTTGGTCCGGTCATGTGGTCACCCCATTGTTGAGCATCGACAATGCCGCAATCCCATCAAACCTGCCGGATGTGGTGCCGAGCGAGCCGCGGATCCGCTCTATGATCAGGAATTCACACGAGCGCCGAACAAGGATCGTTCATGACTGACGTGTCAGCAGGGATAGCCAACGTGCCGGGTCTGCGGGATGCCCTGATGCGGGTCCACGATCCGGAGCTGCGTCGCTCGCTCGTCGAGCTGGACATGATCGAGCACGCCGATGTCAGCGGCGACACGTGCCGCGTGAAAGTGCTCCTGACCACGCCTGCTTGCCCGCTTCGCAACGAGATTCGCGACAGGATCGAGCGCGAGGTCACCACGCTGGAGGGTGTCAGTCGCGTCGAGGTCGAGTTCGGATCAATGGACGATCAGCGCAAGTCGCAACTGCGTGAGCGAATGGGATTGCGGCCGCGAACGGAGAAGGCAATTTCAGTGCCCCCGACAACCCGAATACTGGCAGTTGCCTCGGGCAAGGGAGGCGTCGGCAAGTCAACGCTCACAGCAAATCTCGCGGTGGCGCTGGCCCGCCGTG
>CAYNNW010000002.1:4686-11666 GCA_964398435.1 uncultured Gaiellales bacterium
ATTTCGCGATCAGCGGCCCGCACCGCCACCAGCCGCCGTCACCGGCGCCGGTGTGGCGGCGCGAGTTGCGCTGGCGCCGCTGCGCCGCGGTGCTGATCGGCCTGGCCGCGCTGTCGACCTTCATGGCCGTGGTGCATGGCATCGTCGATGCGGATGTCTACGGCTACAGTCTGCCGCAGGTACTCGGGCTGCGACAACGACCCGTTACCGTCGACCAGATGATCGTGCCACCCGTTGCGCACGACGTTCGAACAATGTCGATCGGACACTTTGTCGAGGACGATGACGCGGTGATGTGGCGCGGCCCGATGCTCCACCGGGCGCTGCAGCAATTTGTCAGTGACGTTGCCTGGGGCGACATCGACTGGCTGGTCGTCGACATGCCCCCGGGAACCGGCGATGTGGCCATCTCACTGGCTCAGCTGCTTCCGCAGGCTGCCGTGCTGATCGTGACCACGCCGCAGCGCGCTGCGCAGGTAGTTGCGCGCCGTGCAGCAGAGGTCGCGCACCGGCTCGAGCAGAACGTCGTCGGCATCGTCGAAAACATGAGCGGTGGCGAGATCTTCGGCAGCGGCGGCGGCGCTGCACTGGCCGCGGAGCTGAACCTGCCGCTGCTCGGATCGGTTCCGATGGATTCATCCGTTGCCACAGCGGGCGATGAGGGGCGACCCGTCGCCGCAGACATCCCTGAAGGTGGATGGGTGAAGTCTGAGGAGGCCGCGGCAGCGGTGCAATCGACGGCCCCGGGGAGCGCGGCAGAGGCGTTTGATCGGCTGGCAGCTCTGCTGGAGGCAATAGTGCCAGCACCCGTTCCACCGCCACCGCCACCTGCAGCGCGCATTTCCAAACCGCTTGCCACCATCTGACAGTCGCCACGGGGTGGGGGATGCAATCGCCGCCTGCCGGGTACGCTCGATGAATGGCAGGTTCCTCAGGATCCTCGGGTGAGGGTGCGGCGTTCTTCGACGTCGACCGTACGCTGATCGCTGGCGCATCCGCGCTGCGCTTGGTCAAGCCGCTGCGCCGCTCGGGACTGTTGACGCGGCGTCAGCAGGTCCGAGCCGCGCTCGTACAGCTCAACTTCTCGCTCCGTGGGGCGGACACACCCACCATCGAGCGCTTCCAGGCGGCAGCCGAAGGGCTGATCGCCGGCTGGAACCAGGCAGAGTTCCGGGCCCTTGTAGAGCGGGAGCTCGAGCGACACGTCCGTCCCAGCGTCTTCACCGGTGCTCTGGAGCGGATTGACATGCATCGCGCCCATGGACAGCGCGTCTACGCGGTGTCGGCCACGATCGAGGACATCGTCGAGCCGCTGGCGGATCTGCTGGGCCTGGACGGCGCAGTGGCAAGCAGCCTCGAGGTTGTTGATGGCGAATACACGGGGCAACTCGGACGGATCTGCCACGGCGAAGGCAAGGCGGAGCGACTGCGGGAGTTTGCTTCGCTGCACCACATTGACCTGGCCGCGAGCAGCGCCTACAGCGACTCCATCAGTGATGCAGACTTTCTGCGGGCGGTTGGGCGACCGTACGCCGTCAATCCTGACAAGGAGCTGCGACAGCTGGCCGAAGAAGAGGGCTGGGGCATCCTCTGGTTTCGGGATACCGTCGAGGTCCCGCTGCATCGGCGGCGCGGCGTCCGTGCGGCAGCGGCCTTCATGGTCGCCGCGTTTGCTGCGGTCTTCGTTCACCGCTCGCGGCGGGACAGCTGAGCGCTGGTCAAGCCACCACTGGGCTGCGGCCAAAGGATTCGCCCGGCTGGAGTTCATGTACCCGCACTGACTGGTTCAACGGAAAGCTGCCATCTGGCCCGGCACTTCCCAGCCGCAGCGTCTCAGCCAGCTGAGCGGGCCGGCCCTTCAGGGGAGGAAAGGTACCCCAATGCATGCCAATCACGTCGCTGACGCCCAGCATCGTCGCTGCAATGGCGGCGTGGACGGGGTCCATCGTGTAATGCCCGCCGATGGGCAGGAGCGCCAGATCGGGGCGATACAGGCGCCCGATGAGCTCCATGTCACCGAACAGGCAGGTGTCGCCCGCGTGATAGATGCGATAGCCGTCCTCGAGCTCGATTACAAATCCGGCGGGCTCGCCCGCGTAGGCCCCGTCGGGCGTGCTGCTCGAATGGTGGGCCGTGACCATCGTCACCTTCAGGCCGCACAGTTCAACAGTGCCGCCCTTGTTGAAGTCGACCAGCCGTGACGCGTCGACTCCCTGTTTGCCCATCCAGCCCATCAGTTCGACCATTCCCGCGATCGTGCAGCCGCTGCGTTCCGCAAGTGCGGGCGCATCGGCGATGTGGTCAACGTGGGCATGGGTCAGCAGGATCAGGTCGAGTGGCCGTCCGCCAAGTCCGTGCCACTCCGGCGGGCAGGTCGGGCAGTTGTCGACGAAGCCCTCCAGCAGCACCGACCGACCTCGAGGGGTCTCCAGGTGAAAGGTTGAATGCCCAAGCCACGTCAGGGTTCCTGAGAATTCGGCCACGGTCTGCTCCTCGACGCCGTTCATGCTGATCGGCTGGGACCTGCCCGTCCGAACATCAGCCAAAACAGTCGCACTCGGCCGTGTGAGACAGGCCCGTGACCGGCAGGGTCAGCCCTGCGGTTCGAACATCTGGGCACCGAACGCCGAGGCTTCCTTCGCTGCGATCAATGCTGCGACGGCAGCGCCGACCCCCAGTCCCATCGCCAGTCCCCGGCCCGCAGACGGGAGCGATGCAGCTCGCCCGGCAAGGTGCGCCGTCTCGCGACCGAACTGGCCGGCAGGTGCGCGACCCAAGGCAAAGGATGCCAGCATCCCGACCGCTCCACCGAGCCCCATCATCAGCGCGCCCGAACCCAGTCGGCTGATCCTGGCGCTGTTCACCTTGAGCTGGGATGCCTGCTCGTTGACCGACGCCGGTGCTCCGGCGATCTTGACTGCCTCGCGGCTCGGGTCGGTTTCTCGCACGGCATTGATGGTCACTGCCGCAGCGATGCCGCCTCCCAGCACGAGGCCCCCGGCCATTCCCAGCGTATTGATGCTTCCAGCCATCCAGATTTCCCCCAAGCGCGTACGGGCCCCCGCTCCTCCTGAATGTCGGCGGCTGCGGCCTGGCTGTTTCGCTACTCGGTCGAGTACTTCGGCTGAACGCGCGCGCCTGGGCGAACACGTGTGATCGCCCAGTTGGCTGCTATGGCCGCCTCGCCGTGCCCGACGGTGATCAACGTGATCTTTCCGTCATACGAGGCAACGTCTCCCGCCGCGAACACGTTCTCGAGGTTGGTCTCCATCTTCTGGTTGACCAGCAAAGCCTTGCGACTGGCGAATTCCAGCCCCCAATTGGCGATCGACCCGAGCGCCGACTTGAAGCCGAGCAGGGTGATCAGCGCGTCACACTCCACCTGGCTGTCCTCGCCGGTTTCCGCATTGGTGACTGTCACGGATTCGATGACACCGTTGCCCTGCACCGCGGTCACTTCGCACGGAACGCGCACTGCAACGTGTCCATCTTCGGCGAGCTCGCGGAGGCGCGTCACCGAGCTGTCAATCGCCCGGAACCGCTCGCGGCGATGGACGAGTGTAATCGGCTCAGCTGCCATGTCAGCGAGGTGCAGTGTCCAGTCCAGCGCCGAGTCGCCACCCCCAACGATCACGCAGCGCTTGCCGGTGAATTCGTCGGGCTTTTTGACGAAGTAGTGCAGCCCCCTGCCGACCCAGTCATCAATCTGGTCGATGCCCAGGCGGCGCGGCTCGAATGCTCCATGGCCCGCGGTGATGATCAGCGTGCGTGTCAGCCAGGACTCGCCATTGGATCCCGTCAACCGGATGTACTGATCTACCGCATCGTCTTCCGGAGCAGGCACATAGTCGAGCGACTCCGCGTTGACCCCGAGCACGACATCGGGATCGAACTGCATCGCCTGTTCAATCTGCATCGCACACAGGTCTGCGGCCTTGATCCGCGGGAACCCGGCAACGTCATGGATGTGCTTTTCGGGGTAGATCGCCATGACCTGGCCACCCAGCTCGGGCAGCGTGTCGATGATGCGAACACTGGCCTCGCGGTGTCCCGCGTAGTACGCCGCCGCAAGGCCGGTCGGGCCGCCACCGATGATCGTCACATCACGAACGTCGTGCATCTGAAGGGGGAGTCCTGCTGCTGGGCCTGATACGTGGCGCGTCGTCCAACGCAGGGCAGGCCGTTTTGCGATCCGGCAAAGTGTACCGGGCTTCCTCAAGCTGCGGGACCATTCCGCCGATGTCGTCGTCACCTGAGGACAGCGAAGCAGCGCCACCCAGCTGGCGGACCGGCAGCCCACACCCACACCCACCCACCCAGCCGGACCGGGAACCAGCGCTTTGACAGGCACCGGGGGGCGACGCACTACCGACGTGTCTGCCACGTCGAGTTCGCGTCCAGAATGAGCGAAGGGCTCCGCGGAATTCTCCGCGGAGCCCTTCGAGCGTTACCCTCGCCATGTTGGCGAGGGTCCCTCCCCCACATCGGGGTACGTATGTGTTCAGGCCAGTGCCAGCGCCTGCGGCTGCTGTGCTGGCGTTCGCTCAGCTACGATCTTGTCGGCGGCTGCAAGCGCGGCGTCGGCATCGATCCGACCGTAGCCGTACTCGAAGTCGTAGCCTGGCGTTCCGAGGTCCTTGGCACTCGTGGTGATCGCCTGAACCACCTCGTTGTGCGTCAGGTCCTTGTACTTGCTGAGCAGCAGCGCAACGACGCCGGTTACTCCCGGTGTCGCCATCGAGGTGCCGGAGAAGGTGGCGTATCCGCCGCCCGGTACCGACGACGTCACCTGGTGGCCACCAGCTGCGATGTCCGGCTTGTTGCCCTTGCCGCTTGCGTCCTTGATCGGGCTTGGGCCACGGCTCGAGAAGCTGGCGATCTTGTCGTTCTTGTCGACAGCCGCAACCGAGATCGACTCGGGGTACGAGCCGGGAGCGCCGAGCGTTCCCGAGCGTGGGCCCGAGTTGCCGGCGGCAGCGACAGGCTCAATACCCGCAGCGACGAAGGCCTGCCAGATGCGTCGGAATGCATCGAGCTTGCCGTCCGTGGTTCCCCACGAGTTGTTGACCACGTCCGGCGCCTTTGTCGGATCGGGGTTCTGACCGTTGGCATCGCGCGGGGCAAGCATCCACTCAAGACCCTTGGTTACGCTCTCGAGCGAGCCGCTGCCACTTCCTGAGAGGATCTTGGCAGCGATCCACTTGGCCTCGGGCGCCATGCCGATTGCGTGGTCTTCCGTGCTGCCGAGAACGGTGCCGGTGACGTGCGTGCCGTGCTTGTTGTCGTCGTACGGAGCTGCGCGGCCACCGATGGCATCGAACCAGTTGTAATCGTTGGTAATCGTGCCGTCAGCCGCTGCGCCGCGGTACTTGCTGGCAAGCGCCGGGTGCTTCATGTCGACACCGGTGTCGATCACGCCGACGACGACGCCCTGGCCCTTGAAGCCCTTCTCCCACACCTGGGGAGCGTTGACCTGCGTGACGTTCCACTCGACAACGGGGGCCTTCGGATCACTTGGCTGGTCAAGTGTCATCGGCTTGAACGGCCGGTACAGCGATCGGGCACCTCGTGCCGCATCTTCCAGCGGAAGGATGTGGACTTCGCGATTGCGGGTGACCTGCCCCATTCCGGCAATGCGATTGAGCTGAACCCAGGCATCGCCGGCGTGTCCTTCAGGAACGTCGATGATGACCGTGTTGCTGAACGGCTGCACCTCGTAGCTCGTGATCAGGCCCTTGGCCTTCAGCGCTTCGAGATCCGGCCGAGCCGCCGCCATCGAGTTGCGGCTGACGCGCTCGAGCTCGTGGACAACTGCTGCCTTGCGATCGGTGCCGCGCGGCATCAGGCTTGGTCGACTGAGGTCAGCTGCCGCTGCGAACTGACCGATGTACGTGCGCACTCCCGGCGCTCGATCGGCGTAATGGCCCATTGAGAATTCAACTGGCATTTCTACCCTCCTTGGCTCTGTGATCCGGTCACAAACCGGATCTCCCACACGCCACCCTCCTGGCGATTCGCCTGATGCTACCTGCTCGACGTGTCACGTGACACGACACGGGGGCGGCCAGCGTGTGGCCGCCCCCGTGGACGTCAACTGATGTTCAGTGCGGGTCAGCGAGTAAATGCTGGCGGCGCCGGAGGCGTGCCAAACATCTTGTCTGCCGCTGCAATCGCGGTTGACGCGTCGATGCGGCCTGCGCCGAACTCAACGTCGTGACCGGGCTTGCCGAGGTCGACTGCCGACTGCGCGAGCACCGTCTTGACCTGCTCAGCGGTCAGTGTCGGGTACTTGCTCAGGATCAGCGCGATCACGCCCGAGACTGCCGGTGTCGCCATCGACGTGCCCGACATGCGGACGTACTCGTTGCCGGTCTTGCCGGCCGAGGTCACATTGACGCCCGGTGCCGAAATATCCGGCTTCATGATCGGATTGCCGTTCGGATCCTTGATCTTGCTCGGGCCGCGGCTCGAGAAGCTGGCGATCTTGTCGTTTGAATCGGTTGCGCCGACCGTGATGCTCTGCAGGTACGAGCCGGGTGCGCCGATCGTGTCGGCTCCCGGACCGGAGTTGCCTGCTGCAACGACAGGAATGATGCCCGCTGCCTCAAACGCCTTCCAGGCATCCAGGTATGCAAGCGATGCTCCGTTGCTGTTGCCCCACGAGTTGCTGACGATGTCAGGAGCCTTGGAAGCATCAGCGTTCTTGCCGGCGGAGTCGGTCGGAGCAAGCATCCAGCCGAGCCCCTTGAGGATCGTGGCCGTGTTGCCGCTGCCGCCAGACGTGAACACCTTGGCCGAGATGAACTTTGCTCCCGGTGCCATGCCGATCACACGGTCAGCTGTTCCACCGACCGAGGTGCCGGCGACGTGCGAGCCATGGCTGTGGTCGTCGTAGGCCGCCGTCTTGTTGTTTACCGGATCGTAGAAGTTGTAGTCATGCGTGAAGGTGCCGTCCGCATTGGTCCCGCGGTAGTGGGCCT
>CAYNNW010000002.1:11676-14629 GCA_964398435.1 uncultured Gaiellales bacterium
CGTGTCCGACATTGGCACCCGTGTCGACGATGCCGACAACCACGCCCTGACCGGTCACACCGCCGGCCCAGACGCTCTGCGCCTTGACCTTCTCGACGTTGTATTCGACGGTCGCATCGGGACCGGCCTTCGGCTTCGCTCGCCCGAGGTAGCGGTCGTCGAGCAGAACTTCCTGGTTGCGGATGATGTGGCCCAGCTCGCGGATACCGCGAATCGCTTCCCATGCAGCGCCCGCGCGTGACTCCGGCACATTGAGAATCACGGCGCCGGTTCCGGCAACGGTCTCATAGCTGGTCAGCAGGCCCTGCGCCTTGAGCGCTTCCAGCCGTGGCACGAGTCCGCTGTTGACCCGCTTCTCTGCGGTAACCATCTCCATGTGAGCCAGTGACTTGCGCTCGACCTTGGTCGGCGCGAGCATGGCCCGCTTGAAGTTGGGATTGATGTTGAGGTTCGCGATATAGGTGCGCGAGCCCTCAACGAGGTTGGCGAAACGTGGCACGACGGCCCCTCTTTCCTGTCGATTGCAGCCGAAGGGCGCCCTGACGAAGCCCCTCCCCCCGAGGCTGGATGTCCCCCATCGCATCCCGGAGCACGCCGGAGTATACGCCGCTGAGACAGCTGCGCGTCAAAAAAGTGGCAGACGCCGACCGGTCAATCGTCGGACGCCGCTGAGGTTATCCGTCAGAAATCAGCAGGTGAAGCTCTGGCCGCAGCCGCAGCTTCCCGTGGAATTCGGGTTCTCGATCGCAAATCCACGGCCGGTCAACCCGTCCTGGTAGTCGACCTGTGCGCCCTTGAGGTAGCTGGCGCTTCCCTCGTCGATGAGCACGCTGACCCCGTTGTTCTCGAACAACATGTCATCGTCGTGCTGCTGGGTATCGAATCCCAGCGCATACTGGAATCCGGAGCATCCCCCGCCCGTGACGGCAATCCGAAGCGACTGGGCGTCGTCGCCCTCCTCGGCCATCAGTTCCTTGATCTTGAGAACTGCCGCATCGGTCAGGGTGATCAGGGTCTCAGTGGTGGACATCATGCTCTCCGTATCGTGGTGCAGTGCCGCGCGCGTGTGTCGCATGCACTATGCCCCAATTATGCCGTACAGCGACAGCTGCGTGTAGGGTCCGCGCCTGGAGGCGAGTAACTGGCCATGTCCCGACACCCACATCTGCTCGACGCAGGCAGCTGCGCGATTCTCGTTGTCGACGTGCAGGAAGCGTTTCGCACGCACATTGCCGGCTTCGAAGAGATGGTCGCCTCGATCGAACTTCTGCTGCGCGGCTCGCGACCGTTCGAGATCCCGGTGGGGTGGAGTGAGCAGTATCCTGCCGGCCTGGGATCCACCGTTGAGGAGTTGCGGCCGCTCCTTCCGGCTGACGCCGGCTTTGAGAAGGTGGAGATCAGTTCACTGGACGCGCCCGGGTGGGCAACGCTCCCGCGGGCAGTCCGCGAGGCGCAGCAGCTGATCGTTGTCGGCATCGAGACACATGTCTGTATCAGCCAGACAGTGCACGGCCTGCTGCATGCCGGGCGAACCGTTCACGTGCCGGTCGATGCGGTCAGCTCGCGATCGCCGCGGTCGCGCGAGGTGGCACTGGAGCGACTTCGCCACGAGGGTGCGGTGCTGACCACGGTTGAATCAGCGCTGTTCGAACTTGCGCAGGTGGCCGGCACGAAACCATTCCGCGAGATGCAGCGTGAAGTGAAGGAGCATGACGGTCGGGTGGCGAATCGGGCCGCACTGAACTAGGGTTCGTCGACTCGCACGCGCACGGCGCGTGTGTAATCACGGATCAGGACACCGGAGGCACGGAAGCGTGACGCAGGCAGACTGGGTACCGATCGCCATCTTTTTCATGATTGCGACGATGATGCCGGCCGGCCTTATCGTGCTGGGATTCGTCTTTGGATCCCGCGGCCGTCGACCCGACGTCGATGGCAACAAGTCGGTTGCATTTGAATCTGGCGTGTCCGACGGCTTCATCGGACAACAGCGATTCCCGATCGACTTCTATCTGACGGCGATGCTGTTCATTCTTTTTGATATCGAGATGGTCTTCCTCTATCCGCTGGGAACGATCCTCGGGAATCTTGGAACGTTCGGGCTGGTTGAACTGGCCGGTTTCGTGACCATCCTCGTAGTGGCCTACGCGTATGCATGGGGCCGCGGTGCCCTGGAGTGGGAGTAACCATGTCGAGCTCCGATCCTCATGCCGAACATCGAGCGGGTCGAATCTCGGATCGACAGCTCGTGCAGCTTGACCCGCGCATGCAGTGGAACCCACTGCGTGACGACGAGGGCGAGTGGACGTCTGACCGTCTGGAACAGAACGTGCTGCTGACGACCGTCGGGTCGATGGCCGATTGGGCAGTGCGGTGGGCGCAGTCGAACTCGATCTGGCCCGCGGTATTCGGCCTTGCCTGCTGCGCGATCGAAAAGATGAGCGTCGTCAGCCCGCGGTACGACCTGGCCCGATTTGGCGCCGAGGTCTTCCGGGCGTCACCGCGCCAGGCCGACCTGATGGTGGTCTCGGGCCGCGTCTCGCAGAAGATGGCGCCAGCGCTGCGACAGATCTACGACCAGATGCTGGAGCCCAAGTGGGTCATTGCCATGGGGGCGTGCAGCTCATCTGGCGGAATGTTTTCGAACTACGCAGTCGTGCAGGGCGTCCACAAGGTTGTGCCGGTTGACGTTCATGTGCCCGGCTGTCCGCCTCGCCCCGAACAGCTGATGCACGGATTCACGCTGCTGCAGAAGAAGATTCGCAGCGGCGAGCCGGCGGCGTACCTGCAGGAAGTGGGAGTGCTGCCCGAGGGCTCTCGGCCGGAGGTAACGTCATGAGCGGGACACCGAGTGTGGCTGATCGTGATGACCTGGCAGGAGCGAGCGGCAGCCCGGCTGCCTGGACCGCGACGAGAATGTCGCGCGAAGAGGTTGAGGCGGCCGAGCGGGCAC
>CAYNNW010000002.1:14639-23357 GCA_964398435.1 uncultured Gaiellales bacterium
CCTCGACGTGCGCGGGGTTGCCGTCGCCAGCGATGCCGCGTCCCAACTGGTCGCGACCTTCCCCGATGGTGTGTCGAACTGGTCGGTGGACCGCGATGAGGTCAGCATCGATGTGGATGCCGCGCGTCTGCTCGACGTTGCGCGCCACCTGCGCGACGAGTGCTCGTTTGCACTGCTGAGTGCCGTAACGCCGGTGGATTGGCTGGGAGCTGCCGTTGCAACGCCGGCGCGGTTCTCGGTGTCGTACATCGTGACTCGTCTTGCAGTCGGCGCGCCCCGGATCCGGCTTCGGGTCTGGGTTGACGAAGGTGATTCGCTGCCCTCGGTGATCGAGGTCTGGCCAACGGCGGACTGGCACGAGCGTGAGGCATACGACTTCTTCGGGATCGAGTTCAGCGGCCGCGCCGGACTGCGGCGGCTGCTCATGGCCGACGACTGGGTCGGCCATCCACTGCGCAAGGATTACCCCATCGGCGGCGAGCCGGTGAAGTTCACCAACAGCCCGAGAGAGATCTGAGCCGAAGCGGCCGCCCGGAGATACAGCAGATGCCCGTCTCACGCATTCCAACTCCCATTCCCTCGGAGCTTCATCCACCGGATGATGCAGATATCCGCTCGCAGTTGATGCCGCTCCATGTCGGACCAACGCACCCCTCGACGCACGGTGTGCTGCGGCTGGACCTGCTGCTGGATGGCGAAGAGGTGGCTGGATGCGTGCCCAAGATCGGCTACGTGCATACCGGCATCGAGAAGAACATCGAACAGAAGACCTGGTGGAAGGCGATTCCGTACTTCGACCGGATGGACTACCTCTCGTTCTTCCATGGCGGCTACGTCTACGCCTCGGCGGTTGAGCGGCTGTTGCAGCTCGACGTGCCACGTCGGGCACAGTGGTTGCGCGTTCTGTTCATGGAGCTGAACCGGATCTACAGTCACCTGGTCTGGTTGGGGACGAGCGCGCTCGAGTTGGGTGCGATCACGATCTTCTTCTACTGCTTCCGCGAGCGCGATTCGATCAGCGATCTGTTCGAGATGGCAGCGGGATATCGCATGCACCCCCGGTACTTCGCGATCGGTGGTCTGTTCGAGGACATCCCGCCAGCCTTCGAGCGTGAGTGCCGCGCGTTGCTGGACGAGCTGCCGGGCCGATTCCAGGAGTACGAGGATCTGCTCAGCGAGAACGCAATCTGGAAGGACCGGACGATCGGCGTCGGGTATCTGGATCCGGACGACGCGATTGCCTTGGGAACGACAGGCCCGAATCTTCGCGCGAGCGGTATTGACTGGGATCTGCGCAAGCACGCTCCCTACGGGGCGTACCGGGAGCTCGACGTTGAGACGCAGGTTGAGGACGCTGGCGACTGCTATGCGCGGTACCTGGTGCGCATGCGCGAGATGCACGAGTCCGTGCGGATCTGTCGACAGGTCCTGGATGGGCTTCCCGAAGGGCCGGTCATCGCTGACGACCGCAAGGTAACGTTGCCGCCGCGCGGGGAGCTGCACACCTCGATGGAGGCGTTGATCCACCACTTCAAGTTCGTGACGACCGGATTCCAGGTTCCGGCGGGCGAGGTGTACTCGGCGGTCGAAAGTCCCCGGGGCGAGCTGGGCCTGACCGTGGTCAGCGACGGCGGAACCAAGCCGTGGCGTGTTCGCTGGCGTGGTCCGAGCTTCGTCAATCTGCAGGCCGCGTCGACGATGGTCGGCGGTGAATTGCTCGCCGACCTGATCGCCACAGTAGGATCGATCGACGCTGTCATGGGAGACGTCGACCGATGAGCGAGCATCAGACAACCGCTGCCACACGTGATGCGCTCGTCGATCAGATTGAGCGCGCCGCACAGAAGTACCCGAACAGCCGCTCTGCGATCATCCCCGCGCTTCGAATTGTGCAGGACCACTACGGCTGGCTCCCGCCCGAGGCCTTTGAGATCGTCGCGGAGGCGCTCGAGACCACGGCGGCCTACGCACAGTCGGTGGCCAGCTTCTACGACATGTTCCATCTGAAGCCAACGGGCAAGCACCTGATCGAGGTGTGCACCAACGTGGCCTGTGCCCTGAATGGTGGCGGCGAGGTGCTGCAGGAGTTTGAACAGCAGTTGGGGGTCGAAGCCGGCGGCACCACCGACGACGGCGAGTTCACACTGCGCTGCGTTGAGTGTCTGGGTGGATGTGGCACTGCGCCAACAGTGGCGGTCAATCACCGTTACAAGGAATTCTTCATGCCCGCGCAGGTGCGACCACTGCTGTCCGAATTGCGCGCCACTCCGGCGGGGTGGGCCGAGGTCGACGCAGCTGCTTCGCGGGAGGAGGGCGAATGAGTCCGCTTCCGAAGTACCCCGCCCAGGGATTGGGCGAGCAGGTCCTGTGGTCGATGTTGGGCGGAAAGGACCACCTGCAGGAGATCGACGAGTTTGAGGCGGCTGGCGGGTACGTTCAGTTGCGCGAGGCGTTGAAGCTGGATGGCCCGGAGCTGATCCAGCAGGTCAAGGACGCCGGCATTCGCGGTCGTGGTGGCGCCGGATTCCCCACCGGCCTGAAGATGGGCTTCATTCCGCAAGACGGCGATCGTCCGCGCTATGTGGTCTGCAACCTCGATGAGTCCGAGCCGTGCACGTTCAAGGATCGCGAGCTGATCGAACGGCTGCCGCATCTGCTGATTGAGGGCTGCGTCATCGCTGCGCACGCGGTGAATGCATCGCATGCATTCATCTACATTCGCGGCGAGTATCTGGAGCCGTACGAAATCCTCGAAGCCGCCGTGCGTCAGGCGCGCGCCAAGGGCTACGTTGGCAGCGACGTCATGGGCAGCGGCCGCTCGATCGAGGTCGTGGTTCACCGCGGTGCGGGTGCCTACATCTGCGGCGAGGAAATGGCGCTGCTGTCGTCGTTGAATGGCTTCCGCGGCCAACCAACGGTCAAGCCACCGTTCCCTGCCGTCAGTGGCCTCTACGCGTCACCGACGCTGCTCAACAATGCCGAGACGCTGGCCACGCTCCCGCGGATCCTGGCCATGGGTGGCGAATCGTACGCTGGAATTGGTGCGGGCAAGGCCTCGACAGGAACCAAGCTGTTTTCGCTGTCCGGACACGTTCAACGACCGGGCAACTACGAGCTCGATCTGGGAACGCCGCTGCGAACATTGGTCTACGACCTGGGCGGGGGGATTCCTGAAGGGCGCGCCCTGAAGGCGATCATTCCGGGTGGCAGCTCGATGCCGATCCTCACCGCCGACCAGGTGGACACGTGCTGCGATTTCGATTCGTACACGGCAGCAGGAACAATGTTGGGGTCCGGATCGGTTGTCGTCATCGACGAGCGCGTCTGCATGGCGCAGCTCGCATTGCGGGTTGCCGAGTTCTATCGCCACGAGTCCTGTGGCAAGTGCACGCCGTGTCGCGAAGGGACCCGCTGGGGCTGTGCAATTCTCGCGCGTATAGTCGGCGGCGAAGGTCGGCCGGGCGACCTTGAGACGCTCGAGTCGGTCTGTAACAGAATCATGGGGAACTGCCTCTGCCCACTGGGCGACGCGATGGCCATGCCGATCCTCAGTTACCTCGACCGCTTCCGCAGTGATTTTGAGCGCTACCTGGAGCCGGGATTCAGCCCGCCCGATGACACGCCGCTCAAGGTCATTGTCGGTCACGCAGTTGAGCACCACCGTCCCCAGTCGGATGTTGTTGCCTGGACTGGTCACCTCTCGCGTTCAGGGGGTACACACTGATGGCTACTCCAGGTGTTCAGCTTGTCATTGATGGAGTTGAGGTCGAGGTCGCTCCCGGGACCGGCCTTGTTGAAGCTGCTGCTTCCGCCGGCATCGAGGTGCCCGTCTTCTGTTACGAGCCCCGAATCGGCCCTGCTGTTGGTGCATGCCGAATGTGCCTGGTTGAAATTGAGGGCATGCCCAAGCTTCAGACCGCGTGCTCAACCGAGGCCCGCCCTGGAATGGTTGTCTCGACCGTTGGCAAGAAGGCCCGCGATGCGCAGGAAGCAGTATTGGAGTTCCTTCTGATCAACCATCCGCTCGACTGCCCGGTCTGTGACAAGGGTGGCGAGTGTCCGCTGCAGGACCACGCGTACCGGTGTGGCCCGGGTGCATCGCGCTTTCTTGAGATCAAGCGGAATGCCGACAAGCCGATTCCAGTCAGCCCGCTGATCGCGCTTGACCGCGAGCGTTGCATTCTGTGTTACCGCTGCACGCGGTTCTCTGAGGAAGTGTCGCAGGACTTGCAGCTGGTTCCGCGAGAACGCGGTGCCAGCACCGTGATCACCACGTTTGAGGGGCGACCGTACGCAGACCGATTCAGCGGTAACGTGATCGAGCTGTGCCCGGTGGGGGCCCTGACGTCGACCGAGTACCGGTTCCATGGACGTCCGTGGGACGCACCCGACCATCCGACGGTGTGCAGCGGCTGCGCGGTTGGCTGCAACACGCTCGATACGGTTCGTGACGGTTCAGTCATCCGTGTACTCTCGCGAGAGAACACGGAAATCGATGGTGGCTGGCTGTGTGACCGTGGTCGCTTCGCCTACACGAGCGGGTACAGCGACTCGCGGATCACTACCCCGGTGAAGCGCGACTGGCCCATGGCGCCACCCGAAAACCGTCCCGTATCGACGATCAGCACCGAGCAGGCACTGGAGGAGCTTTCCCGCCGGCTGACGGCCGCTCGCGAGAGTGGCAGTGGCGCACCGACCTGGGTGCTGTCGGGCGCAGAGACGCTTGAGGAGGCGTGGTTGGCGCAGCAGTTGGCTGGGGCCAGCGGCGGCAGGGTGGTTGCCATCGACGGTGCGTCGTCCCCGCTGCCCGATGTCGCGAATCGCGCCACGCTGGCAGATGTTGAGCAGGCAGAGCACATTGTTGTGCTTGGTGATCCCGAGGCATCGGAGCTTGCCCCGATCGTCGAATTGCGAATCAAGAAGGCGATGCTGCGCGGACAGGCACGTGCGCTTGTTGCGGGCATCGGCGGAAGCCGGATCGAGCAGGCGGGCGCTGCCCATGCGTTCGTTCGGCCGGGCCGGCTGAACGAGTTCGTTCCGGAGCTACTGGCCGATGGCGATGCAACGCGTGGAATGGCTGCGGGACGTACGGTGGTCATTGCCGCGGACGGCGAGCTGTCAGCAGACTCGCTGGCAGCTCTTGTCGATCAGCTGGGGCTTTCAGACGCAGGCTCGGGCCTGCTACTGCTTCCCTGGGCTGCAAACAGTCGGGGCCTTGCGGCCCTGGGGATCGAATCGGTCGATCTGGCCGATCTGGACAGCGGCGCTCCGCTGATCTTCTTCAATGTCGACCCTGACCGGCACTGGCGCCGACAAGCGTGGCAGGCCGTGCTGCATCGGGCACCGTGGGTGGTGTCGTGGGCCGGTTTCCACTCTGCACACCTGATGCAGTCGGATCTGGTGATTCCCGCCGCCACTGCTCACGAAGCCGAGGGCTCACTCGTCAACCTTGAAGGGCGAATTCAGCATCGACCGGCGACGGCAGTGGCCCCGGACGGCGTGGAGACGGCCTGGTGGTGGCTGACCCAGTTGGGCAGGCGCCTGGATCTCGATCTTCCCGGGTCGGTCATGGGTGCGTTTCGTGCCTGCGCTGCCGACCGCGGCGAGCTGCTGCCGGCGCAGGCGATCGGCGATGTCCCTGCAGGCGGAGCGCTCGGTGTTGTGTCGGCGCCAGGTGTTGCAGCTGCGTCGGTGCTTCCAATAGAGCTTGATGGCGCCGGTGATTCTGCCGCGGACGGAGGCACTTCGCTTACGGTCTTCGTTGCGCCGTTCCTGTATGACGCTGCCGATGTGCGGCATGCCAACAAGATGGCGTTCCTGACCGGCGATGCAGCAAGCGTTGCAGTCAGCCGCGAGGACGCCCGAACGGCCGGACTGGCTGCAGGTGACAGTGTCGAGATGGCGCTCTGGGACGGTGCAGAGTGGGTCGTCGTGCCAGCACGCCTTGCCGTCTCGGCGCGAATTGAGACGGGCCATGCACGAATGTTCGCCGGTCAGGGAGAGGTTCCATCCCGATTGCGCGGCTACCGTATCGGTATGCTGCGCGCCGCCACGCAGGCCGACAGCGCCGCTGCTCTGTCTGCGACTGACACCACGAGCGCGGACGGTCCGCAGCGATGATGATCAGCGACATTCTGGTGCTGGTAGGCAAGGCGTTCATCCTTGCCAATATCGTCATGGTTGTCTTCGCCATGATGACCTGGGTGGAGCGCCGGCTGATCGGCAAATTCCAGTACCGGCACGGGCCAAATCGCGTGGGCCCGGCCGGCCTGCTGCAGCCAATCGCCGACCTGCTCAAGCTGGTGCGCAAGGAGAACTTCAGGCCGCGCGGCGTCAGTGCCTGGCTGTACCTGCTTGCGCCGGTGATGTCGCTGCTGTTTGCACTCGCGGTATTTGCAGTTATTCCGTTCGGCGATGAGAACATTTCGGTTGCCGGCCACTCAACCCCGCTGCACATGGCGGGAGATCTGCACGTCGGCGTGTTGTTCGCTGTTGCCGTCAGCGGTCTGGGCGCATATGGCGTCGTCATCGGCGGTTGGGTGAGCAACTCGAAGTTCGCCCTGCTGGGCGCGCTTCGCGCCTGCGCACAGGTGATCAGTTACGAGGTCGCACTGACCCTTGCCGTGCTGCCCGTGATCATGATGTCGGGCTCGCTGAGCATGGTCGATATCGTCAACTCCAGCGACAAGTGGCAGATCGGTGGAGTCAGCCCCTGGTATGCAATTTGGGCACCGATTGGCTTCGTCATCTTCTTCCTGGCAGCCCTTGCGGAATCCAACCGCGCACCATTCGACTTTGCCGAGGCCGAGCAGGAGCTCGTCGCCGGATTTCACACCGAGTTCGGTGGACTGCGGTACGCGCTGTTTGCCAACGCCGAGTACCTGCACATGATTGCCATTGCATCATTGGGTGTCACCTTCTTCCTCGGCGGCTGGAATGGCCCTGGCCTCGAGTCGCTCGGCTGGGGAATGGGGATCTTCTGGTTCGTCTTCAAGCTGGCTGTGGTGTTGTTCGTCTTCATCTGGATTCGCGCAACACTGCCGCGGCTGCGATACGACCGACTGATGCGCATGGGGTGGAAGGCAATGTTGCCCGCCGCGACGCTGCAATTCGTTTTGACTGCAGTGATCGTTTCGCAGGGGTGGGGGAGGGTCGGCGCATGATTTCCGGGTTCGCCACAACGCTGCGCGCACTGCTTCGCAAGCCGATTACCGAGCAGTACCCGGAGTACAAGCACAAGGTGATGCCGCGGTACCGAGGCCGGCATCGGTTGCACCGCCACCCCAATGGCCTGGAGAAGTGCGTCGGCTGCTCGCTGTGTGCTGCCGCCTGTCCATCCGACTGCATTCGTGTCGTGGCGGCAGAGAACACAACCGAGAATCGCGTCTCTGCCGGCGAGCGGTACGCCTCGACCTACGAGATCAACATGACCCGCTGCATCTTCTGCGGGTACTGTGAAATGGCCTGCCCATTCGATGCCATTACGCTCGGCAATGACTGGGAGCTTGCCGACATCAATCGGGACTCGATGATCTACACCAAGGAAGCGCTGCTTGATCCGCCTCCGGCCGATCGACTGGCTCCAACCCGCGATGATGTTGATCTGGATTCGCCGCTTCCCGTGTGGCTCGAGCAGGCGGTCGCCGCGGAGTCGTCTCGCGGAGGTACGCCGTCGTGAGCTTTGAGATCAATGGCGAGATCGTGCAGTGGGCACTGTTCGCAGTCTTCGCGGCCGCTGCCGTGATGGGTGCGCTGTCAGTTGTGGCAGCACGCGACCCCTTTATCAGCGCACTTTCGTTGATCCTCAACTTTGCATCATTGGGAACGCTGTACATCCTGGTGGATGCGCCGTACGTGGCGATCGCTCAGGTCATTGTCTACGCCGGTGCCGTCGTCGTTCTGTTCCTGTTCGTAATGGCGTATCTGGGTGACCGTCGCGAGGTACTTCGCGCAGCTCATCGCGCCCGAGGCCTGGCCGCGCTTGGGGCGGTAACGGCGGTGCTCATGGCCGCTGTGCTGGTTGTATCGATCGTTCACGCAGCGTTTCCGGAGCCACCGGCACGCGGTGAGATCGGGCGTGCATTCGGCAGTGCCCAGTCGGTGGGTGAGCTGTTTCTCACCAAGTACCTGCTGGCCTTTGAGGTCACCTCGCTGATCCTGCTCGTGGCTGCCGTCGGTGGCATCGTTCTTGGATTGACAGGGCGCGAGCGTCATCGTCGCCTGCGCAGGGAAATGCGAACCACGTCTGCAGACCAGTGGCGTCGCATCGCACGAGAACGTGCAGATCGCGACGAGCTGCCCGAGGGCGACGCCGCCCCGGCCGCGTCGGCGCAGGAGGTGTCGTCGTGACGATTCCGATCGAGGCATGGGTTGTGCTCAGCTCGCTGCTGTTCGCCGTTGGGGCTGCGGGAGTGATCATTCGCCGAAACGCACTGGTCGTGCTGCTGTCTGTTGAGATCATGTTGAATGCGGCGAATCTCATGCTCGTTGCTGCGGCCCGCATGCACGGCCAGCACGACGGTCACGTCATGGCAATCATCGTCATGGCAGTTGCGGCAAGTGAAGTCGTCGTCGGACTGGGCATTGTTGTGGCGCTCTCGCACCTGCATCGCGAACTCGATACGGACACGCTGTCGGAGTTGCACGGATGAACGTGGATCTTGCTGCAACCGTAACGTTGATCGCACCGCTTGTTGGCTGCCTGATCATTGCGCTGAT
>CAYNNW010000003.1:0-7538 GCA_964398435.1 uncultured Gaiellales bacterium
CTGCGGATGAGGGCACGATCATCATCACCGATACTCCGCCCGTCGAATCAATGCGCGGCCGTGTCGGGCTACACAACATCGTCTACGTGCACCAGGCGGGATCATCGGCGTGGCAACTGCACGTCTGGATCAATGGGCGGCTGGTGTGTGGTGTTGGCACACAGCTGGATGAGGGCGTCAAACGCTGTTCAGCCTGACGTCAGCGTACGAATCGGCCGAGCCTGCTCAATTCATCGAGCACGGATCCAGCGTGGTCGGCAGCGAGCATCGCTCGCTTGGCAATCTCATCAAGACCGACTGGGCGGTCTAGTATCCGCTCCACCGTTCCGGCGGTCCGTCCCAGTGCGATATTCATGTCTGCCAGAGCAGGCAGGACGTGACTTCCGCGAATGGCATCCGCCAGGGCAACGTCGTCTGTGGCCATGGCAATCGTCCCGAGTCGTGCCTGCGCGGCGGCATACTTGCCAATGCCAACGTACTCGTTCCAGACCCTCAGGGATGTCATTCGATCGGGGTCTGTAACGACCCTGTGAAGCCGGGTCTGCAGGTCGGCGACAGCGTTGTATGTTCGCTGCAGTCGATCGTATGCGGCCGGCACCTGACCGGCAGCCTGTGGTGGCCCTGTCATTGCATTCCCCTCTCCGACGCAGAAACGCGTCGCGCCGATCTATCGGATACGGGGCTGCGACTGTCTCAGGTCATGTCCAGCCGTGGGCAGGTTTATGACCAGCCCTCACCAGGTTCACGACCAGCCCTCGGCGGGTTGCGCGGGAGCATTGTCGTGGCGACGTGCGTGCTCGATGATGGCTGGCACGTCGAGCGTGCGGCCGGCAGCATGGTCGATCAGCGCGGCCTGCAGCTCCATCAGCTTGGTCCGGGTACCGTTCTTCTCCTGAACAAATCCTGGCAGTGTCGATGCGATCTCGTCGACAATCGCAGGAGGCGGTGACGGGCCGCCAAGCCGCTGCGATACGAGCAGGGCCAGGCCCTGCAGCCGCTGGTCAGCGGAGACCCCGTCAGCGAGTCGTGCCGCGGCCGCCGCCACCGCGACGGGCGACCCATCGGTCCCCATCTCGATCATTCGCTGGATCCGCTCGGTGAAGCGTGTGTACGCGGACACCGATTGCTGAAGCCGCATGCTCAGATCGTCGACCTCGATCCCGAACTCGCTGCGCATGAACGGGCCGAGGTGATGCATGGTGGCTATCTCGGTCAGCCCCTCCTCGAAGTCGCGATTGGCAGATCGCCAGGCAGAGATCGCCGCAGCATCGTATTTCGGCAGCGTGACGTGACCGGCCTCGTGGAGGATTGCTGCGTTTGACTGCAGGAAAGCCGCGCGCTCGGCCGCAGACCAGGCCTCAAACGGTGTTGTCCGCAATCGCGCAATCCCGTCCATGATTCCGCGCGTCGACCGCTCGGATAGACCGAACCAGCCGTTGGTTCCGTTGAATGTCGCCATGCCAAGTGCGCCGGCGCGATCGATCGACTTGTCGTTGATGTCGACGTCCTTGAGGCCCATGGTCGTACCGGCAGCACCGGCCACGAACTGCGCGGCATCCTGGATCAGGCGTGCAACCGCGATGTCCCCGCTTCCGGCGCCATTGACGCGGATGACCAGCCCGTCGCGAAGCTGCTCGGGCGTTCGGTGCTGCAGTGGCGGCAGCGACGGAGCGCTTGCAGGCGGCTGAAGGGGATGAGCAGCAGCGGTGACAGTGGGGGCGTTCACAGCAGTTATCGGACACATGTGCCAATCGTTGCGAAGCCTGCGGCGGACCACAACCGCGGCGCACATCGGTGTCGGATTCAACGCGGGGACTGGGCCGCTGTCGGCCACGATTGCGTGACGAAGACGTGCGCATGTCGACACACGCGTCCAACCCGTGACCCGCAAACAGCGATGTGCTGCGCTGCATGGGAAGTACGTGTGCAGTCAGAGGTGGAGCGCGCGGCGCATCGACCGTTGAGTACGTGGCGGCAGTGACGATGATTGCCGCAGTTCTTGCGGTGGTTGGATCGAGCATCTCACCGCGCGGCCACACCCTCGCCGCAGCCGTGGAGCGAGCCCTGCAGCGGGCAGCAATCGGACAGGTGAGGGGGCAGCGGGGGGCGGGCGGCGCGGATCGATCAGAGCGCACAACGGCCGCGCGGGCACAGTGGAGCTCCTCACGTAGCGGGCAACGCCGGCACGGCGATCAAACGGCCCCCGTTGAACCTCCCGCCCACCTCAACCGTGCCGCTCGCGCAGGCTGGTCGCGCGACGCGGCATGGAAGCAGGCTGGCGGCTCGTACCAGGCAACATCGGGGGGCGGCAACGCACGCGGACGTGTCACCTGGTCAGCATGTGCCGGCTGCGCAACCGTGCGGGGGACAGGAACCGTCACTGACGGCGGAGCCTCGGCACGGGCTGCAGCACAGCTTGCGATTGCCGCCGCCGATGGCCGCGCCGTCGGAAGCGCCCGCGTTGGGCCACTTGCGGCACGCGAACAGGTGCGCGCATCCACATTGGTCGGAGCAGAAGCCCGCGGGACCGCTACCGCTCGCATGTCAGTAGATGAGCAGAAGGTGGACCTCCACGGTCGAGCTGTCGCCGGAGCCTCGGCACGAGCCGAACACCGGGCCGCGGTTTCCCTGCTGGGGGTGGCGCTGGAACACCACGCAGGCGCCGAGGGTTGGGCCGGCGCGGGCGCAACCGGGACGGCGCGCATTTCCCGCCGTGGCGCACGTCTGGAAACGTCGTTTGGGGGTGGAGCGGCCTGGGGGCTTGGAGGCGCGGCAGACACGACAGTCGTCATCGATGCAACCGAACTCATCACACATCCGACCGTTGCGCTCGCCCCGTTGCGCCAGCTGATTGTCCGTCGCGGCTACATCCCGGTCAACCGTCGATTCGAAAAGAGCACAGATGCATAGGCCAATCGCACTCATTCTGATTGTCACTGTCATCGCCGGACTCGCAGTGCGAGTTGCACGCGCCGATGACCCGTCACAGCCAGGGCGCCTCTCTCAGCGCGAACGGGAAGCCGGCACGACGGTTACCTACTCCGGCGCCGCAGTTCAGATACCGAACGACTGGACAGCCCTGCCAACAACCGGCTCGAGCGCATCGTGGCAATCCCCCGATGGCCGCGCCTCGCTGACGGTTGGCAGCATGCCCGCGTCATCGCATCCATTGGAATCGGTTGCCGACGGGGCCCGCGATCTTGCGATTCGTACGGTGCCCAACCTTGCTGCAGAGAAGCGCCCCGGCGCGATCCAACGTGATTCGCCAACCCATGCGAGCCGCTCGCTGGTGCTCCACGACCAGCACGGCACGATCCATATTCTGCAGTCGTGGACGCGAGCGACCGCGGCGCGCCGCGACCTGCTCGCAACCTGGACCTGGGACGCCGGAGCCCGTCCAGCAATTCAGCTGAGAGCACCACAGCCCGTTCCCAATGAATGAGATCCTGCTGCAGCGGGAGTAGGATCAATCCCGTCACGGTGCGCGGCAGACTGCCGCGACCGACGTGGATCCCGGAGGACACGCTATGGATTGGCAGGCTATCGAGACGGCCGTTGACAGCGGCGTCGGCGTCATCACGCTTAATCGACCGAAGACACTCAATGCGCTTGGCACGCAGATGATGGGCGAGATTCTGACTGCGATGCGCACGTTCGACTCGGACCCCGAGGTTCGCTGCATTCTGCTGCGCGCGAACGGCCGCGCCTTTGCCGCGGGAGCCGATATCAGCGAAATGTCGTCGGCCAACCCGGTATCGCTGCTGGGCGACGACCGATTCAGTCGCTGGGACGAAGTCCAGCAGATTGGCACACCGATCGTCGTCGGTGTGAACGGATTCTGCCTCGGCGGCGGCTGTGAGTTGGCAATGGCATGCGATGTGATCATCGCCGCCGACGATGCACAGTTCGGACAGCCGGAGGTCAACCTGGGCATCATCCCGGGAGCCGGCGGCACACAGCGACTGACACGGGCCGTGGGCAAGGCGCGAGCGATGGACCTCGTCCTGACGGGTCGATTCATCGATGCAACCGAGGCGCTCGAGGCGGGCCTTGTCTCACGCGTGGTGACACGCGAAGCACTGGCAGAGGAATCCATGCAGGTCGCCCGCACGATCGCCTCAAAAGGGCCGGTCGCGACCAGGCTGGCAAAGGAGTGCGTCAATATGGCTCACACCGTGCCACTGAACGAGGGCATCGCCTATGAGCGACGCGCGTTCTACCTGCTGTTCGCAACGGACGACCAGAAGGAAGGCATGGCGGCCTTTCTGGAAAAGCGCACCCCGGAGTTTGCAGGTCGATGAGCACTGATACGGCTGACCCAACTGTCCAGGTCGATCATCCCGCCGATGGCGTTGCGCGCATCACGCTCTCGCGACCCGCGCGATACAACGCGATCAACTCCGGGATGCATCGCGAGCTGAGTTCGGCACTGAGATCACTCGCGCGCACGAGCGACTGTCGGGTGATCATCCTGACGGGCGAGGGGCCGGCCTTTTCCAGCGGGCAGGACCTGGCCGAACTGCGCCACGCGGACGACTCGTTTCGCGTCGACGAACTCGTTCGGGCAACGTACAACAAACTCGTCGTCGCACTGCGCGAGCAACCACAACCAGTGATCGCTGCGATCAACGGTCCTGCAGTCGGAGCGGGAGCGAGCCTTGCGCTCGCATGCGACCTTCGGGTCTGTTCCACAGCGGCGGTCTTCAGCCAGGCATTCATTCGAATTGCGCTGGCTCCGGACACCGGGGCAAGCTGGCTGTTGCAGCGGGCGGTCGGGCTGCCCAACGCACTCGAGCTGGCACTGACCGGTCGCAACATCGACGCCAACGAGGCCCATCGAATTGGGCTGGTCAACCAGATCTGCGAACCCGAAGATCTGATGTCGCGAGCCCTCGAACTTGCGGCTGAGATCGCGCAGTATCCGGCAGATGCGATTGTGTTGACCAAGCGCGCGTATCACCTGGCTGCCAGCAGATCCCTGGAGGCTTCATTGGAGATGGAGGCCCAACTGCAGCAGGTCGCAATACATGGCGACGGGCACCGCGAAGGGATTGCCGCCTTCTTTGAAAAGCGCGAGCCACGCTGGCACGCACCAACCAGTCCGGTGTCATGACCGGCGCTGAGCAGACGGGCATCGTCGCCGCGAGCCCGAACGCGGCCAACGGCGAGATCGAGAGCGGTTCCGACATGCACGCCCAGCTGGTTCGGCTGTTGACGATGCAGTTCGACAGTGAGCTGTCGAGTGCCTATGTCGCGGCGCCGTTCATGGCATCCGCGCCGACGCTGGACGACAGACTGGCGGTCGCCTCGATGGTTCGGGACGAGGTGCGCCACGCGGTTTCGGTCGGGCAGCTGCTCAACAGACTGGGTGTCGACGTCGATGCGCGGCTGAACGACGTGGACCTGACATTCCGGGTCGACTCCATCGAGGATCTCGGAATTGGACGGGCGGGTACCGATCGCAGGATCAACGTTTTCTATTACCCGGTCGAAGACTGGGCATCGTTTGCTGCGTTCACGTTCCTGGTTGCCCGGGCAGGGTGGCACCAGCTGACCGAGCTGGCCCAGGGATCGTGGAGCCCGTGGGGAGAAGCCCTGCGACGTGTTCTGTCAGACGAGGCAGACCACTCGTCCACTGCTGCCCGCTGGATCGAACACCAGATCAACAGTGGTGGTACGCAGCGGGACGACATCAAGGCCGCGCTCTCGAAGTGGTTCCCGCGCGCGATGAACATGTTCGGGTCGGACAATTCGCCCCGAACGAATCAGCTGCTCGAGCTTGGACTGCGAAAACATGACAACGCGACCGTCCGGGACGCCTGGCGACGCGACACGCTCCTGATGTTCGATCGCTGGCAGGTAGGCGAACCGGAGTGGAGTCCACCGTGGGGAAGCCAGAGTGATGCGCACGCCGACGACATTGCCCGTGACTATGAACACCCTGCCGGCTGACTCAACTCACCTCCACCCCTTGGGCGCCCCCGGGTACGGCGGCGGCGTCATCTACTGCCGATGGTCGCATCGCGCAGACCTGGCCGTGTACCGCCACGAGCTGCGGGCCTTCGTCGGGGCAAGCGACGAACGGTCAACGCTTCCAACCCTTCCGATCAGGCAGTTCCTGCATCACAAAGACGCGCTGGCGGTGGTTGTGGTCGAACACACCGGCACACTGGACCAACCCCACTCCGCCGATCTGGTCGACCTTCTGGTTGCCGGCCTCGATGTACGCGCCCGGCAATCTGTGGCAGACAGTGGTGCCGTCAACACGCTGCTGGATATTGCAGAACGCGAGTCGGCGGCACTCAGGGCCGTCCTGCTGGCCGGGGACAGCCGATCATTTTCGGCCTGCTCGCCCCTGGATTCGCGATCGTGGCAGGATCGCCACCGCGAGAGCGATCTTGAGGCCTGGGCAGCTGAGCTTCTGCGCGCTCGCGGGTACGACGTCGACGAGCTTCCCCCCGTTTCGTTCACCATGGAGCTCGCACGAGAACACACTGGAATCCACGGCTGACGCCGGACCATTACAATCAGGCGCCGGGCGCACGGATGATTGCCCGCACACACTGCACGGAGGCACCACGTGAGCATGCTCGTTGCACCACGCGATCTGAATAACTCGCAAGAGCCGGCAGCCGGTGCAGCTACGGCACCTGCCGAGAGCAGTGCACCGCAACGCCCATTTCCCGAGCGGCGCCTGCGAACAACCATGATCGTCAATCCGTATTCGTCGGGCCTGACGGCGCGACGCGAGCGGGCAATCGTTGCAACCCTTCGCGATGTCGTGGACCTGGACGTCCGCCGTACGGAACGGGCGGGGCACGCCATCGACCTTGCGATGGAAGCCAAGGCCGCTGGCAGTGATCTGGTCGTTGCCTGTGGCGGTGACGGCACAGCCAATGAGATCGTCAATGGGCTTGGAGTGTCAGAGGGGTCGGCCGAGTCACTCCCGATGTTCGCACTGCTTCCGGCCGGCGGAACGAATGTGTTTGCCCGGGCGCTGGGCTTTCCAAATGACCCCGTCAAAGCGACCCGCCACCTGGTGCGCGCGATCGCCGAGCAGCGCGCAACGCGTGCGAATCTTGGGCAGCTCGACGAACGTGCTTTCGTCTTCGCGGCGGGCGTTGGCCTCGATGGTGCTGTCGTCAAGCGCATTGAGCAGAAGCGGTCCGGGAGACGCCCGAGCGACCTCGCCCACCTGTCGACCGTGATCGGGCTGTTTGCCGTAGAACGATTTCGACTGAAGGACCGGATGACGGTCA
Organism: uncultured Gaiellales bacterium; assembly: GCA_964398435.1. Classification (GTDB taxonomy): domain Bacteria; phylum Actinomycetota; class Thermoleophilia; order Gaiellales; family SKUG01; genus CAYNNW01. The sequence goes on from CAYNNW010000003.1 coordinate 7,260, forward strand.
CGATCGAGGACACGGATGAGGAACTGCGCAGCGCACTGCTGCTCTGCTCCAATCACTCGCCCTTCACCTACATCGGCCGGCTTCCCGTAGACATCCTGCCCGAAGCCGACCTGCGCGGAGACCTTGACTTCCTGGCACCCACTTCGGTGTCGGCAATGATGGCTACAAGAACTGGCGTCGGCTCGCTGTCAGTGCTTCGCGGCAAGGGCCGGCCACGGCAGGACCGCCTTCAGCAACATTCGAACGTTCGCGCAATCACTATTGCCTGCGACGAGCCTC
>CAYNNW010000003.1:7548-8881 GCA_964398435.1 uncultured Gaiellales bacterium
CAGGCTGACGGCGAATTTCTTGGCGACCGCTCACACATCCGCCTGCAGTCGCTGCGCTCCGCGATCGACATCGTTCACTGATCCCTCGCGCGGTGCCACTACCGACCGCGCCGTGCTCTCCGACTGCAGCGCGGGCTCAGGATTCGTGGCCGGCGGACCACCCAACGATGCTCGAACAGCTGCCAGCTGATCCCACGCTCGATCCGCGGAACGAGTGCGGGCGTGCTCCAACGAGATGCCCGTTACCTGCGCGGCAAACTCCCACAACACCAGCTCGCCGTTCGCGCGAAGCAATGACCACGCCCAGGGAATGAACATCGTCGAACATGGACCTCGACCACCGATGCCCGCCCGGTCCAATGCGATCAACGGGCGCACGACGCGCCCCCACCACGCTACGGCACCACGTCGTGTCGCCACCCGAGTCACACCGGTTCCCTGAACCAACGCACCACTCGCTGCAACTATCTCGGCGAGCTCCTCGGACACCGTCACCGCGTCGAGGACCGTATCGACATACAGGCGGGCGGCATCCCACTCGAGCTGGCACCGCGCCGTGGCAGAGCGGCGGCGTCCCAGACGCGCCAGTCGCCGGAGCCGCAGCACGCCGCGAATGGTCGTTGACCTGATCACAAGATTTTCTGTGCCGCCCAGCAGATAGGCGGCATCGTCTTCGCGGCCAGCGGTGACTGCCGTTGACGCATTGGGCTTTGCCTTCAGGGCCTCGATCTCGGCGCGCGCAATCATCAGTACGTCATCAACGTCCCAGCGGTCCTGCCGTGAGATGCCGTGCCGTCGTCGCAGCTTCGCCAGGCGGTCAGGCCTGGTTCGGGCGGCCGCCACGGACGGAACATCGCCGTACTCGAACATGCGTGCCAGGTGCTCGGCCACGTGCGCGAGTATTGGCCCGGCATCCCGATCCTCCGCGCTGCGCCCAATGGCAGCAGCAACGCGTTCCACAAGTTGCAGATACTGCTCAACAACACCTGGGCCGTCGAACTGCATCAGGCGGAATGTCGCATCCCGAAGGCGCGGCCGCACACTCTCGGGAAACCGATCATCGATCTCGACAATTGCGCGTTCGAACGCGGGCCGCAGGTCGCGGGCAAGCCGGCCCCTACGGATTCGCACGAACTGTACCGGCGTCAGTGAACGGCGGATGCGGCCACCGGCGCGCCTGCCAAATCGGGCGCCACGCTTCAACGCCACTAGCTGCACATCGCTGTCCAGGCCCAGCAGCCGCACCGCAGCGGCTGCAGATCGCGCATCAATGTCCAGCTCTGCGCTTCCCACAAGCGCACCCATCAACAGCCCCGCCTGCGCGCGCGGCGGA
>CAYNNW010000003.1:8896-20475 GCA_964398435.1 uncultured Gaiellales bacterium
CCTCGACATCGACATCGCGAGCTGGTCGATATCGCGCTCGGTGACGAGGGCACTGTCCAACTGTCGGCGCTCAACCTCGCCGAGCACCCTGCGACACGAGGTAATGATCGTGGTCCGCTGCGCATCGGAACTGCCCGCGAGCAGCACGCGCGCAAGCTCGCCATGCTCGCCGCAGACGATCAGATCCCACGGCTCTGACGAGCTGACCGACTGAGGCGTTGTCTCACCTGCCGGAGTGACAGCGATGCCAACTGCAAGCGTGCCGCTCTCGCCAACCGTAACGGGCAGTGCCGTTGCCTGTAGTCCGGACTGCTGACACGCAATCAGAATCCAATCAACCAGCATCAACGTTCCGTCGCCCGGCTGGCCCACCACAAGCACCCGAGTGGTTCGGCGCTCCACGGACGGGCCCGAGGTGTCGACCACGGCCGGAGGGTCGGCGTCGTGCAGCGGGTTTGCCCCGCGCTCGATTGGCGAGTCCTCGCCGGCACGACCACCCTCATCGCGCTGAGGCTGTTCGTTTTCAGCCGGTCGCGCGCGAAGGGCAGCGCGAAACCGTTCCGCAATGCCAGCTTCACAACGCTCGGAGGATGCCTTGCGCACAGCCACGGCTACGCCTCCATCCTGACAAGCGATCGGAACATGCGCCGGCGAAGTGTTGTGCGCATGCGCGCAACGGCACCACGTGCAGGGCGCGCGGCAACGCGATACCAGGCGTCAGATACTCCGCTGAGTCCGGGCAGCATCGACTGCGCCGCTACGGGATCGCGCACGACAATATCCGGGTACTCGTCCAGCGGCTCGGTCGACGGAACGCGCGCGACAAGATGCTCGTCGAGCAGTCGCATTGTCAGTCGATCTCCGCGGATGACCTCGGGCTCACAGCCGATCGCAACACCAGCGCGGATCGGAGCAGCAGCGGGTTGGGCAATGACAACATGAGGGTGCGCTCGAGGCATTGCGCACGATCGCGCCAGTGCCTCGGCTATCGCGCGTGGCTGCGAGGAATCGACAACCTCGACCGTCGCGCCGCTCGCCGCGCTGACGGCCTCCGCCGGATTCCCGGCACCACCGTGCACGAGGAACGTTCCCGTCGTCGCGATCGGGCCTCCCGCAGCAACCCCCTGCCTCGCAAACGTCGCTGCATCAACAACGGTCAGTGTTGCACCTGACGGGGTCTGCCAGGTTGGAAACTTGGGATCCAACCGCGCCGGGATGTCTATTGCCGCCTGGGCAATCGTCAGGGCGATCGCGATTGACGGTGGCACTCCCAGCTGCAACCGTTCGGCCCGCCCGGGCAGTCGCATGGCCACATCGATTGCAGCAGCCGGAATCGGACTTGCATTCGTCCCGTTGGCAACTTCTGCGTGTTCAGTTGAACGAAGCTGCCGCTCGATCTCACGTGCGACGGCGCGCCCGTCACACTCCTCGATATCCACCACAACTGTCTTCACGCTGACCGCCGCGTGGTGAGCACAGCTCGCTGCGATACATCCATACCGCCGGTCATCAACAACCACGACCCGGCTGGCTCGCGCAATGACGCCGCGAGCCTCTGCGGATTCAAGTGCCGCCAACGAACGCGCAACCACGACCGAGCGACCCGCCATTGGCGCTACGATGCCTGCCAGTGGCGCCGGCACGATGACAACGTGGCCAACAGCGTCCGACGGCGGATCAGGTCGGCGGATTTCGATGCCCGACGCCCGGGCAACGATCTCGCTGACGTCAACCACATCTGCAGGTGCCACCTCGATCTGCGCGACATCGACGACCGGCCCGCAGGTCAGCGTTCCCCGAATATCCATCATGCGGCGCCGCAGCAGAACGGCAACCGGCCTGCGTAGTGCTGCCGACACATTTCGAGCATCAACCAGCGCGGCCCGCAGGCCATCGGCCGTCTGCAGCGGATCGAAACAGACCATTGAGCGGGATCGCGCGACATCCGGATCGCGAGTGATCACCACCACCGGTGCGGCGACGGCGAGTTCCGCGAACCGCTCCAGCGCCGGCCGAACGCCACGGGCTCCCGGCCAGACAACAAGTCCACCCTCGGCGCCTCGATCGATCAGCGACTGGACATCGCGAGTTGCCGCGGAGGCGCCCCGCATCCGTCGGACAAACATGCCAAATGGCTCAAACACGCTGGATCGGGCGCCGCCGATAACGACGTCAATCGGGTTGTCCGGGTCCTGCCAGGTTCCGAGTATCCAGCGAAGGCGCATCTCCAGCATGATCCGAAGCGAGAGCAGCCCAAGATCGCCCACGAGCACCGAGCCCTCGCGCGCAAGTAGCTGTGATCCCAATCCTGCGGCGGCTTGTGCCACCCGCGTCCTCCATCGTCCATCGCCCACGGGAACAGCGTTGTGGCTGTATCCCGACCTGTCGTTCTATCGCCGGAGAGACCCCCGGTCGTTGCAGGAGCGGGTCCCGCGATAACCGTTGCCACTGCACAGGGCTGGGCAGTTTTCGAATTCCGTTGTACGTTGACTGTGTGAACAGCGTCGACGGGCGACGCAACCACGGGTTGGCACGACGCCACAAACCCGGGACAACACAGTGACTACCGGCACTCAGGGACGGAGGACGGTCGGATGAATCGAATGAGGAAGACAATCGCAGTCACAGCACTCGCGCTGCTGGTGACGCTCGCACTTCCCGTCATCGCATCGGCTGCGTACGAACAGGGATCAACCGCAAACTGGCAGAACGGCCAGCCCTGGTCGGGCTACTGGTGGCCAATGCTGGACCGCAGCGGCAGCGACCTCAATCTCTATGACGAGAACGGCCCCCTGGACAAGTACGACAAGTACGCACGGGCTACGGGTCGTGCAGGGAACGCCAAGTCGTACGAGAAGGCAAACCACTTCACCGCCGACTCAACCAAGGGCTGGTATGGACACTGCCACGCCTGGTCGGCAGCGTCGATTCTCTCACCGCGACCCCGCTACAACTTCAGCAAGGGCGGCGTAACGTTCGGCCTGAATGACACGCGCGGCATGGTGACTGAGCTGTACTTCGATCCGACGCTGTACTGGCTGTCCGGCCGACGCTCAGAGACAAACGACGAGAACTCGGCCGCATACCAGGACATCGCTCCGGCGTGGATGGACTATCTGCTTCGCTACTACATTGGCAAGTACCGATATCCGTTCATCATGGACATCTCGGCTGGCAGCGAAGTCTGGAACTTCCCGGCGTTTGCCTACCGACGGCAGTCGACCAGCAACGCTGACGGCTCTGAGTCCGTGACCACAACCGTGTACTACGCGAGTCCAAAGGCGAACCAGAATGACATCGCCTACTTCTCGAAGGTGTACACCTACCGACTCAAGGCGGGCGAACTGGGCACCTGGACCGGTGACAGCCACAAAGAGCATCCGGATTTTGCCTGGGTGCCAACCGGCAAGAAGGCATCACCGCACGTGAATGAAGCGATTGTCGAGGAGATCCTCGGACAGAACGTCTGATTCACGGGCTACAACTGGTGGCCGGGCACGACTGCCCACCACCTGTGAACCACGCATTCGCGCCGCGACCGGCCCAGCCCGGTCGCGGCGCAGGCATGTTCCCCGGCAAAACCGGGAACATTCCGCAGCAGAGCCATGGACGTGAGCGCGGGCGGACAGACAACGAAGGAGCAACAAGGTGAACGGTAGTTCTCGAAATCGAACGGCGCTCGTCGGCGCAGGTGCCTTCCTGGCAGCTGTAGTCGTCACGCTCGCGCTGCTCGCACTTGTCGGCGGTCGCAACGACTCTGCAGGAGTATCGAGCACGATTCTGGTCAAGGGCGATACCTGGGTTGACCGCCTGAAGACGACAACAGGGTCTGTCGCCGCCGAGAAGAAGGACGCTCACGCCATTACGATCGTCTATCGATCGCAGGTCGAAAAGATCCCGACCACGGCACAGGGTGACTGGGTCATTCGCGTTCGCCAGGATGGGGCCGAAGGCCCGTTCGCAGCAGGGTGGCGACTGTACTACCGCGGCAGCGACAAGAAGGGCTTTGAGCTTCGCGCAGTTGCACCGGTTGGTCGGGACCCGATGGATGCAAAGAACGCTTCCGTCATCCTGGGCGAGGACTTTCCGCTGCGCACAACCATCACCTCGCGACCGAAGTCTCGAACGATCATTGACCGCACACCAGGTGGCGCCGCTGCAAGCGGATTGCCACCGGAGCTTCCGGATGGGCCACCCGGCAACGCCGGAACGCCACCACCTGACGCACCCGGCGGGCCGCCCACAAGCTGACGGATACGGGAAACCCCGCAGCACGACTGCGATAGCATGCCCAGTATGGCTACCGTACCGGATCGCAACCTCGCCCTGGAAATCGTTCGTGTCACGGAGGCTGCCGCACTGGCCGCGTCCCGCTGGGTCGGACTCGGAGACAAGATCGCAGCCGATCAGGCCGCCGTCGATGCGATGCGCCACATGCTGGGCAGCATCAACATGGATGGCACGGTCGTGATCGGCGAGGGCGAGAAGGACGAAGCGCCGATGCTGTACAACGGCGAGCGGATCGGCAGCGGCAAGCCGCCGGTCGTCGACGTGGCGGTCGACCCACTCGAGGGCACCAACCTGTGTGCCAAGGGAATGCCCAACGCCCTGGCGGTCATCGCCATCAGCGAACAGGGCACGATGTTCGATCCAGGCCCGTGCATGTACATGGAAAAGCTGGTCACCGATGCCGAGGCTGCCGACGTCGTTGACATCGAGCGCCCCATTGAGGAGAACCTGGCGGCTATCGCTGGCGCCAAGGGCAAGCCGGTCAACGAACTGACCGTGATCATGCTCGACCGCCCACGCCACGAAGAGGTGCGCAACCGAATTCGAGCCGCTGGTGCCCGCATCCGATTCATCACCGACGGCGATGTTGCGGCCGCACTGATTGCCGCCCGCGAAGACTCGCCCGTGGACCTGCTCTGGGGAATTGGGGGCACCCCCGAGGGTGTGCTGGCCGCGGCTGCGATCCGCTGCCTCGACGGAAGCATCCAGGGTCGCCTGTGGCCACGCAACGACGAGGAGCGCTCCGAGGCGGTCAACCTTGGCTACGACGTCACGCGCGTGCTGGGGACCCGCGACCTCGTCTGGGGCGATGACGTCTTCTTTGCCGCGTCGGGTGTTACCGACGGGGACTGGCTGCAGGGAGTTCGATTCCGGCGCAACGGCGCGACCACCGAATCGGCAGTCATGCGCTCACGATCGGGGACCCACCGGATCGTCCGCTCCCAGCACAGCCGCTCGAAGCTCGATGCAATCATGGCGGGCCTGTCGTCGACGCCGGCCAGCACGCTGGCACCGGCCTGAGTCGCGTCTCATCGCGCAACCCGCGGCGCGACTCGCCCCCGTGCACACGTGGCCGAGCCCGGACAGACTGTGACCATGCCTGCCCGACTGCAGCCGTCGCCTCGCTGGATCGTCGGCGAGTTGGGCAGACTTCCCTCGTGACGAGGACCGCCGGGATATCTGACCCCTCAATTCGCCTGCTGGCCCAGGCGCGCGAGGCTGCCGCCGCGATGGTCGCGACCGACCCGATTCTGCGACGGCCGACACTGCAGGCACTCGTGCGTCGAGGTGCTACGGGCACGGATGACTCGCTTCCCGCGTCAGCCAATGAGGTGCGCGGCGCCGTTGACGGGGCACCGATTCTGCTGCCGAGCGGCATCGTCATCCAGCGTCGCTCGCTTGGCCGACGACGTGTCACGCGGCAGCAACTCGCTGACGCGATCCGCGGCATCCAGATGCTCCCGCTCGCGGACCAGCAGCGCGTCGCCCGTTTGGGCGTCCGCGTCAACCTGGTACCTGTGGCAACGCTCGAAGACACGCTGCTCGGCGCAACCGCAATTGAGCAGGATCAATCTGGTCGTTGGCACCCGACTGCGGTGCGTGTCGCTGTCGCAGCTGGCCTGGGAGGTCACGAGGCCACGGCCGAAATCGTCCAGCACGAACTCGGGCACGTACTGTCAGTGACACGTGATCAGAACCTGTCAGAAGAGGCCGCTGAGGCCTACGCCCGCTCGCACTGACACGCGTGTCAGTCGGTCGCGATCGTCGGCACCAGGAACTTGAAGTCGGTCTTGGTGATGCCGCGGTAGCCCTCGATCACGCCCGTGACGGCCAGGGCCACACCAGCGCCGAGACTCGCACCGATCATTGCCTCGCGCAGAAATGGTGTTGAAACGGCTTTGCTTCGAATGAGCGCCGCACCCGGCCCCAACGACAGCGCTGCGGCGCCAATGTGAGCGAGCCCGTTGTCTGGCGTTGTTGAGCCTGCCTCGTCCCGCAGCGGACCGCCGAACAGCTTCTCGGCTCCAAACGCAGCAATTCCTGTTGCCGCAACTCCAACGGCGACACGCGCCACCTGATTCCCCGTCACCATGATTCACACGTCCCTTGTTCTGGTCCCACCCACGATCCCGATCCACTTCCAGCATCGTGTGTCGACCTATCGGGGGAGGGGGCGGCGTCTGTTGCAGATCTGCACGGAATGAGCCGTGATTGCGCAGAGCCGCAGCACCTCAGAACAGACGCATCAACTCAACGTCATCGGAGCAGCGGGAGAGCACCTCTTCGAGTGCGACGAAGTCGAACCCGCGATCCTCGAGCAGCACGCGAGCCTGCGGTGCGAGGTCCGGAGCCACGAGCATGCCGCGAGCTGGTGCATGCCCGGCATTGCGGTCCACCTGCTGCACGTAGCGGGTCAGCTGCTCGACCGCTGCCGCTGTCGCACGCACACGCTTGACCTCGACATCCCGACACAACAGGTCGACCGGTCCAACCTCGGTGAACGACTCCCGTTCCAGGCCGACCATGCCGGGCTCGATTGAATCCGGGCTGGCGAAAATCGTGGCCTGGATATCCTTTTCCCTGCCCTCACGAACGATTTTGGCGGTATCCACCAGTGGCCAGGTGGTGTCTGCGTGAACGTCAATGACCTCAACGGTCAGCAGCTCGCCACTGTCGGGGCGGTGCACCGTCAGCGTTCGACCATCCTCGCGAACCACGGTAGGGCCCGGCATGTAGTTGATCGGCTTGGCGCCGGCGGCAGCGTGGACAACAACCGAACCGTCGTCCTTGAACAGCAGGACACGCTCGCCCTCGGCAAGCGTGGTTACCACACGCCCCTCATATCGGATTTCGCAGCTCGCGACGAGAATTCTCATAGACCGGCAATGGTACCGACCGGAGGGGACCCGGCGATGCACCGCGCACGTCAGCGAACCGCGCGGACCTTGACCTCGTCGGCTTCGGCGACGTGACCCTCACCGGTCAGCGACAGGCGCGTAATCCAGACAAGTACAGAGCGATAGGCGCGCCCCTTGGCGTCCACCTCAATTGGCTTTCCGGTGGCAACCGACGTCGGCGGCGAGGCCTTCGTCCAATCGCTCAGTTTCGAGCCGGGCAGATCGGCCAGATAGATCTGTGCCGTCCAGCCATCGTTCTTTGTCGTGATCGATACGGCCCGTACATCCTCTGGCCGCTCGAGCGTCAGGATGAAGCCAACACCCGGCTTGCCGTTGATCGACGCGTCGGAGTAGGTCTCGGTCGACCATGTGGTCTCAGGATCACCATCGACGAGGAACTCCAGCTCGTCGTCGTGCTCACTGCCATCACCCGGCGGTGGATCGAACGGCGCAACCTCCGACACGGGAACAACCTCGACCGGGCCGCGTTTTTCGACATGCTGCCCAGCCGTGGCACGCTGATCTGTGCCGCGTTCGCCGGCAAGCAGCACTCCGATGACGCCCAGTGCAGCGAGTGGAACGAGCACTATTCCCCAGGCCACCAGCCGTGCTCGCGTGCCCGTTCCACGCGTAGGCGCGCCAGACTTCTGCCTCCGGCGCGGAGGGTCACCCGTCTCGATTGCGGCTGTTCGTCGACGGGATCGCTCCGAGTCGAGAGGTTGCAACGGCACCTGATCAATCAGGCCCGTGGCCTCCGGGTCGCTGGCAGCCGACTGCCGCCGCTGCCGATCTGTCGGCCGGGAGATGGCAGGCGCTCCGGCATGAGGGGGCGCGTGGGCTCCGCTCTGAGCGCCGCCGCTGCGCGCCTGGCCCGTCGGCGCGTGTGCGCTCAACTCGGCTGCAATCTCCTGCATCGACTCCGGGCGCGCGTCCGGATCGTTGGCAATGCAACGCGCGACGAGAGCCGCCAGCCTCGGTGACGCATCGGGCCGCAACAGGTGCAGCGTTCCCGAGGCAACCCCACCGCGCGGTATTGGCTCGTCGGTCAGCGCCGACCAGAGCAACGCACCCAGTGCGTACACGTCATGGGTCGGCTCAGGACGCACTGCGTCGGATCGACCCCGCAGCTCGGGCGGCTGGTACGGGTCGCTTCCAACGAGCAGCGATCCCCCGCCGAAGTCCACGACCTTGACCTCGCGGTCCTCACTGACGAGCACGTTCGCGGGGCGGATGTTGCCGTGGGCCACACCCTGCGCGTGGGCGTAGCCAAGCGCTCGGGCAATCGCGACTCCCAGTCGCACAACTTCATCGATGGGGAGTGGTGCATAGCGGTCAATCCGCTCCTGCAGATTCTCCCCCCGCACGAACTCCAGAACCACAAATGGGTGGCCGTCGTGCTCGCCCCGATCGATAACCGTGACAATGTTGGGGTGCGACAGGCGCGCAACTGCCGATGCCAGGTCCAGCTGCATCGCCACAACTGCCAGGTCGTCATCGTGCACCGGGTGAAACAGCTTCACGGTGACCCGACGTGCGAGCAGCTCGTCGCGAGCACGGAATGCCGTCGAGATCCGCCCTGCTCCGATCGGTCGCTCGATGATGAATCGACCGGCGATGCGCTCGCCCACCATGTCGGTGCCGAGGTTGGTGTCAGCCATCATCCACCGCCGCCGACGAAATTCGAGTCGAGACAGTTGGGGTCATCCTGTGCAGCTTTCTTGCCGCCCGGATCGCGGTCCGGCAACCCACCCATTCGCGATGGTGGCCAGTAGACGGCGAATGCCTTACCGATGAGGAAGCTGCGCGGCACCGCGCCGAAGTATCGACCATCCTGCGAGTTGTCGCGATTGTCACCCATCATCAGGTACGAATCCTTCGGCACCTTGTACGGGCCGAATTCGCTGGCGGCAGTGAGCATCCTGGTCTTGGGAAGAGGCCGCATGTACGGTTCGCGCAACGTGCGCGTACCGACCTGAACGTGGTGCCCGGTCACGGTGATCGTCTCACCCGGCAAGCCTATGATTCGTTTGATGTACGTGTCATTCGCACGCGTCACCACGCGTCGACCGTTCTTCTCCCGCGGCTTCAACGGCGAGTCCTGGCCAGCCGCCTGCGTCCTGTCAGGTCGCCCCCGCTCATCCGTGCCCGCCGGCGGATGAAAGACCACGACGTCGCCACGACCCGGCGTTCCAAACCGGTACGCCAAGCGATTGACCAGCACACGGTCCTCGCAGCGCAGCGTGTTCTCCATCGAGCTCGATGGGATGCGGTACGGCTTGACCAGAAACGCCTGAACCGACCAGGCAAGCGCGAGCGCAACAACAACGGTGGCGATAACCTCGCGTATCGACCCCCCCTCGTCCTCTTCCGGGGCGTCGGCGAGCAGCACATGCTCGTCGAGGTCGGCAATCGACCCGCTGGGCGGCTCAGGAGTCATTGCCGCAGTTTACCTGTCAGCAGCAGCGTGAACTGCACTCCGCACCTACTGGGCCTGCACACCAAACTCGTCGCAATTCGGGTCCTGCGAATCGGGGCCCCGGCGGCCCGGGTCCTTCGAGGGCAGCGATCCTACCCTCGATGGCGGCCAATACACCCAGAATGCCTTCCCCAACACGAAGTCGCGGGGCACCGGCCCAAAGAAGCGTCCGTCCTGTGAATGGTCACGATTGTCGCCCATCATCAGGTACGAATTCCTGGGGACGACGTATGGTCCGAACGTATGCGCCGGCGAGCTGAAATCCGATGCCGACGTCGGCAGAGCCTTCAGGTACGGCTCGCGAATCTTTTTCCCGTTCACCCACACGTGATGATTGCGAACCTCGATCGTGTCACCCGGGGTTCCAATGACTCGCTTGATGTAGGTCGGCTTCGCTGCGACCGGCTTGCCACGGGCCTGGCCGGGCTCATACGGCATCGAGCCACCCGCCGCCCGCTCGGGCACCGGATTGCCGGCCGAATCTGTCGCCGCCGGAGGGTGGAAGACAACCACCTGGCCCCGCTTGGGATCCTTGAACCGGTAGGAAATACGGTCGGCCAGTACCCGATCCTTGCAGCGGATCGTGTTCTCCATCGACCCTGATGGAATCTGATATGGCTTGACCAGAAACGCCTGCATCGTCCAGGCAACAGCCACCGCGATCACGATGGTCACGACAAGTTCGCGTATAGCTCCGCCGGGAGTTCCCTCGTCGTCGGGGTGAGGTGAGTCGTCGTCAGTCGGCGACGTGGGGCTGTCAGAGCGCCGTGCCATCCCGTTCGCCACTGTACATCACGCAGCGGCCAGACGTCAGGCAGGGCAGGCGGCGGTCAGAAGTCGAACGGCGTGATCGCATCTTCGCCCAGTGCCTGGACGAATCGATCGATATCCGCTTCCATGTTGGCTCGCGAGACCTGCTCAAGGTCGTCGATCAGCCGGTCGGTGCCACGATTGAGCACCTCGTCGAAACGCTCGACATCCGAGTGGCGGAAGATGCTGCGCTCGCGCCACTCACAATTCGGGCATCGCAGCTCGATTTCCCAGCAATCATCCTCGGTTTCGCGCCACGACACCGGATACACCAGATCGCAGTCGCACTCGGGGCAGATCTCCAGGCGGACGAGTTCTTCCTGCTGCAGCAAGGAATCTTCGGCATGGAAATAGACGATCTCCACACTCTTTCCACTGGGAAGAATGATCTTCTTGATGTGAAAGTCGCCCATATACGCAGCAATCCGAAGGTCGTCGTGTATCCCTACCGGTATCGGCCGGGGCGGGGCCGTCCTTGAGGAATACGTGCGAATCGCCTGAGATTCGAAATTCCCGGGGCAGTCGGGATGCTGCGCTACCACACCCGAGCGAACGCATCGGATTGCGAATTCCGTGTGCGGATCAGGCGCGTGAGGCCTGCAGCGCGTCGCCGAAGATCGAGATGGCCTCGTCAAGCTGTGCGTCGCTGATGACCAGCGGTACCAGGACACGCACACAGTTGCCTGCCACGCCCGCCTTGAGCAGGATCAGACCCCGGCGGGCTGCCTCATCAATCAGCCGTGCCACGCGTTGGGAGTCCGGGGTACCGTCCGCAGTCTCGAACTCGACGGCAAGCATCGGGCCGAGCCCACGGACGTCGACTACACCATCGTCAGCGGTCTGCATGCGAACGAATGCCTCGCGCAGCCGATCGCCAACTACTCGCCCGCGCTCCAGCAGGCCGCCTTCGAGCTCATCGAGTACCGCCAAGGCCGCTGCAATACCGACGGGATTGCCAACGTACGTGCCGCCAATGCCTGAATCGCACACCTTGTCCATCACGCTGGCCCGGCCGATCACTGCCGACAGCGGAATGCCCATGGCGATCGACTTTGCCGAGAGAATGAGGTCTGGCTGCACATCGAATTGCTCTGTTGCCCACAGTG
>CAYNNW010000004.1:0-324 GCA_964398435.1 uncultured Gaiellales bacterium
CAGTGAGTGCAGTGCGGGGCGTGTCACGACCATTCCCCCCGGGGTTGATACCGACGTCTTTGCACCCGTTCCCGAAGGCGAGCGGCACGCCTTTGTTGCGCAGCTGGTCGCCCAGCTGACTGAACGCGCGCATGACGCAGGCGGGCGTCCTGCCTCGATCGACGATGACGTCGCCCGGATCATGAAGGAAGCGTCGGCAGACCCTGACGAATTAGTGCGGGCGTTTGACGCCGTGCACGGCAGATATGACGAGCGACAGACAGAGCCGACCGCAGCTGCGCGAGTGGCGGGCAAGCGGCCTCGCGCTCCCTTACGTCTCGGTCA
>CAYNNW010000004.1:334-11201 GCA_964398435.1 uncultured Gaiellales bacterium
TACGTCGGCAAGCTCATCCATCAGAAGGGCGTTCCCATGCTGTTGACGGCACTGCCGCTGGTGCTCGATCGCTGCCCCGATGCCGTGGTCATCATGGTCGGGTTCGGACATCTGCGCGACCCGCTTGCCGCACTCGTCGACGCAATCAGCTGTGGCGACGTGCAGGCGGTTCAGAACATCGTTGCCGCCGGCAATGCGCTCGACGGTGGTGCGGCCCAGCCGTTCGAATACGTCGGTGAGTTCCTCCTGCGGATCGGCGTGGGAACGGACGGCGAGATCGACGACGATGTTGCACGTTCCTGGAAACGGGGAGCGCGCCACCTTGCCGATCGTCTGGTGTTCACGGGGCAGCTCGACCACCAGGCACTGTCCACGCTCTGGCCGCTCGCACGCACAAGCGTCGTGCCGAGCGTCGCCGCCGAGGCATTCGGGATGGTCTCCGCAGAGGCCGCGAGCTGCGGTGCGGTACCCGTGGTCGCCCGGCACAGTGGACTGGCGGATGTCGCCGAGGTGATCGAGAGCCATCTGCCTGAGGATCTGCGCGGCGTTGTCTCGTTCGAGTTGGGGACGGGCTGTGAGGTTGAGGATCTCGCGCGTCGCCTGGGCGACATTGCTGCAATGCCGGTGCATGAATTTGAGGCTGTCAGTGCGGCAGTGCGTGCTGCAGTCGAGTCGACCTGGGGCTGGGACCGACTCGCCGCGGAGGTGGCTGCGGTGATGGTGCCCGGCGAGGTACGGTCGTCAGAATCGACGGCGCCGGGCATCCGGACCTAGAGCTGTGGAATCGTCAGCAGCGCGACGCAGAAGTAGACCATGATCGATGCGACGTCCTGGATCACCGTCGCAACCGGTCCCGATCCAAATGCCGGGTCGAAGCCGAGCCGATTGAACAGCCACGGCACGGCCAGCGCCACGACGTTCGCCATGGCGCACGCGGCAAACAGAGCGATGCCGACTGCCACCGCAACGTTCCAGTCGTGAGCCAGCAGATACGCCGGCGCGACAAATGCGATGCCGAGGATCGCGCCGAGCAGCACACCGGTCATCGACTCTCTGACGATGATTGAACGGATCCCGACGCCGAGCGAGAGTCCCCTGACGGCAATGGCCTCAGTCTGCGTTCCTACAGCGTCAGCGAGGTAGACGATCGCCGGCATGAAGAACGCGAGCGAGACAACGGTTGCCAATTCCTCTTCGAAGCCGCTGACGAGCCACGATGCGCAGAACGATCCCACGAGCCCCAGGGCGAGCCACGGCAGCCGGTGGAGGAATCGTCGTACGACTGGCTCGTTGCTTGCGCGTCGGGCCGAATCACCCTGGTGAAGATATCCGCTCAGTCGGGCGAGGTCGTCCTCGTGATCGCGAACGATCATCGCAAGCATCCGTGGCGCGGGAACGATGCCAACAAATCGTCCATCGCTGTCGACCACGGCAGCCTCGGATTCACCGCGCTCGGTGACCGCCCACGTTGCCTGCAGGCGCGACTGGGTCGACTCGACGACGGGCGGGTTGGGCATCGCCAGATCGCCGACGAGTTCGTCATCACGCGCTGCGATCAGGTCAGTCGCACGAACCAGGCCGACGAAGCGGCCATCACCATCGACCAGGGCTGTGTGCGACACCGTGCCATGCCGCTCGCCGTGCTGACGAAGTCGTACCTGCGCCACCGACTCTTCGGGGCGCGCGCACGGAGACTGCACTGCAAGGTCGGCAATGCATCGCCCCGCCGACGCTTGTTCGGTTCCAACTGCTGCAACACCATCCACACGTCGATGGTGGCAGCCGAACCGGATGCGCGGGTCCGGCTGCGTCAGGCGAGTCGGATGCGCGGATCGACTGCCGCCTGGATCACATCGGCGACGATGTTGGCGATCACGACGCACGTGGCGGCGAACATGGTCCAGACAATCAGGATGGGAATGTCGAACGTGTTGATCGCCTGCCGGGCAACGGCACCCAGCCCGGGAAGTCCAAAGATCGTTTCGGTGAAGATGGCCCCACCCACGAGCGCTCCGAAGTCCAGCCCGAAGAGCACGATGATCGGAATCAGCCCGGTCCGCAGCACATGTGAGCGGAAGACCTGGCTCTGTGGGAGCCCCTTGGCGACCGCGGTCTTGACGTGTTCCGCCCGCGTTGCCTGCTCGATGTTGGTGCGCGTCATTCGGGCATACACGCCGGCGAACACCACGGACAACGTTGCCGCAGGCAGCAGCACGTGCCGAAGCCACTCGAACGGTCCGCCCTCTGCGATGGCCACATATCCGCCTGCGGGAAACAGCGGTACCGAATCAGTCCAGATCTTCAGCGAGTACAGCGACAGCCATGCCATGGGAACTGACAGTCCGGCCAGTGCCGCAATCATCAGCGATCGGTCGAGCACCGATCCAGGACGTTTGGCGCCCGCAATTCCTACCCCAACTCCGATGGCCAGCCAGAGCAGGCCAGCAATCGCTGCCAGTGACAGCGTCACCGGTATGGAGCGCAGCACAACGGGAACCACCTTCACCTGTTGGGTGAATGAAATCAGCTCACCGGTTGCTATCTGCTTCATCATCGTCACGTACTGCACCGGCAACGGCTTGTCCAGATTGAACTTCTTGCGGACCTTCTCGATCTGCTCCGGAGTTGGATTCTTTCCGGCCATGCGCTGTGCCGGGTCCCCCGGAGGCAGCACGTAGAACATCGTGAATGTAATCGCCGAGATCGCCCAGACGATCAGGACGGCACGGATCAGTCGGCGGATGATGTAGGTCGTCATTGTTCAGCGACCTCCCAGTGCTTTGGGATCGAAGGCCTCTTCCAGCGCCTGGCCGATCAGGTTGAGGCTGAGGACCGTGATCAGAATCATCAGGCCAGGAAAGAATGCGATCCACCAGGCAGTTGAGTAGAAGATCTGGCCGTCGGCAATCATGTTGCCCCAACTGGGAGTGGGTGGGAGGACCCCGATTCCCAGGAACGAGAATCCCGCCTCGGCGATGATGCCGCTGCTGATCAACAGGCCTGCATAGGTGATGATGGTCGTTGTCAGGTGCGGCAGGATTTCGCGTGCCATGACCCGCTTGCTCGATGCGCCCGAGGCGCGCGACGCCTCAACAAATTCCTGACTGCCCAGCGACACAACCTGGGCACGGACGATGCGACCAAAGTATGGGCCGCCAACGACGCCGATGATCAGGAGCGGCATCCAGAGGGAGCCGCGCTGGAAGATCCAGAAGCCGCCGCCGGCGGCAAGTGCCGCGCTGAGCGCAATCCCGAAGACAAGGCTGGGAAAGCTCAGCAGCACGTCGAACAGGCTGGAGATGATCGTGTCGACCCGTCCGCCGTGGTAGCCGGCCATCAGTCCAAGCGTTGTGCCGATGAGAATTGTCAGTGTTGCCGCGCCGAATGCCACGACCAGTGACACTGCGCCTCCGCGCAGTACCCGCATGAACACGTCGCGTCCCAGCGGGTCGGCACCGAAGGTGTAGCTGCGTCGCACTCCAGGGCCGACGGCCGGGATGCCGCGCAGGTCAACGACCTCGCGCCGCTTCCCGCCGAGTTCGATGCTGCCGGAGAGATTCTGTTGCTGGGCTGTGCGACCGGCCCAGGCTGATTCGAACCAGCCAGCGGAGAAGATCATTCCCATCTGCAGCGCGAAGACGGCCAGTGCCACCCAGGCGATCCGGTTGGTCTTGAGTCGTTCCCAGGCCAGCTTTCGTGGGCTGAGCGGCGTGGTCGTCAGGTCATCGCTGGGCAGCAGCGCATCGATTCGGCGTCGCGGTGCTGCAAGTGCGCGCGCCTGGCTGCGGGCTGCGGCGGTCATGAGACGTTCCCCCGTGACGGTGGAATCACGGTCGAGCGCGACGCTGCCGGCGCGGGCTGCTGCGGTGCGCGTCCTGACGTACCGCCGCCAGACACGGTGGCCCTGGTCGACGATGTCCCGCCGCCTGCCACGGTCGTCTTGGCCGACGACGTCCCGCCGCCCGATGCCGTGGCACCTTTCAGCTTCACCTGTGTGAACAGCATGTCGTAGACATCGTGGTGCGTATAGCCGCGCAGTCGTTTGGACACGAGTGCGTACGTGGTGCCGTGCATGAAGGGTGCCCAGGCCGCATCGCGACCAACTATCTGCGCGTCGAGCTTGCCCCAGGCCGCGTTGCGGGCCGGCTGGTCCAGAAGCGCATTGGCTGCAGCGATTTCGGTGTCAGCGCCTGAATACCACGACAGATTGTTGTTGTGTTCATCGGTGATGCGCTTACCATTCAGCAGCACGTCGATGAAGTTGGATCCCTCGGGGAAGTCCTGGCCCCAGTTGCCGAATCCGATCTTTGCCCGTGTTGATCGATTGCCCACGAGCGTGAAATACGAGGATGAGTCCACGCACTTGACCGTGGGTTGGAATCCCAACTGGGTCATCACGTCCTGCAGGTAAACGGCAAGCGTGGGGCTGGGTTCATTCGTACGACACCAGATATCAATCTTGCCGGGGGATACACCGGATGAATCGACCAGCTCGCGTGCCTTGGCAATGTTAGGGCCGGGATAGAACTGGTGGTCCTTCCAGCCGGGCATGTTGGGGGGGAGGATCGTCTCGCTCGGCTCGCCGACTCCGCCAGCGAGCTTGACCATCGCGCGCCGATCGATCGCCCAGTTGATCGCCTGTCGCATCTTGACGTTGTTGAACGGTGGTACCTCGGTGTTGAGGAAGATGTACGAGGTGGTGGCGGTCTTGTTGAGATGGATCTGCGACTTGATCTTGTCGTCTTTCAGCAGAGTTGGCAGCTTGGAGCGGGGAATCGATCCCTGCATGAAGTCGAGATCACCACGCAGAATCCGAGTTACGGAGTTGTCCGGACTGACACCGATCTCAATTTCGATCCGGTCAAGTGTGCCGTCTGGGGAGTAGGGGCTCCATGACTTGAACGCGGGGTTTCGCACGAGCACGATCGATCGCTGCGGGTTGTACTCCTTGAACATGTACGGCCCGGTTGCGGGAGCGAATCCGTTGGTGGACATATCCTTGGCGGGGGTGCCCTTGGGAATGGCAAAACTGAAGGGCAGTGCCATGATGTTGAGGAACGTTGCGTCAGGCTGTACCAACCTGAAGACAATCGTTCGGGCTTTGTCGTCCACGCTGATGCCGGTGATCTTCTTGGCTTTGCCGCTGGCGTACTCCTGCGCCCCGACGATGTTCATGTAGAAGCCTAGGCCGGGGGATGGCAGGTCGAAATTCCGCTTGATCCCGTAAGCGATGTCACTGGGAAGCACTTCGCGATTTGCCGGTGGCCCGAACTTGACGCCACGTCGCATCGTGAATGTCCATGTCCTGCCACCGTCCGTCTGCGTGGGCATCGAGGTTGCAAGGTCGGGCACCACTGTGGTTCCGGGCGCGCCGTCTTCCTTTGGATAGGTCAGCAGTCCGTTGTAGACGTTGACCATGATCTGCCACGAGGCAGACATGTACGACACGCCCGGATCGAGCGAGTCAGGCGGGGATTCTGCCGATCCACGAAGCACATTGGCTGCGGCACCACGCTGATGGGACGATCCTCGAGCAAAGACGCCCACGATCAGGGCAGCGACAATCACTGCAATGATCAGCGTTGTTCGTCGATTCGTCACGGTCACGCCCGTCCCAGGCAAGTCAGCATCCCCGCGGGCACAGACGCCCACTTCCCCTGATTGTCGGGTCAAGGCGGGCCGTGTGTTGCGCGCGGCGTACCGTGATTCGGGGCGGGCCCAGTAGGATTGGCGACTGATGATCCCGACGCCGAGGACGACGTCATGAGCAGCCAGCCACATCCTGATGCAATCCGCGACCTGCTCGCGGGTGCGCGTGATACCTATGACGGGTCCGTCGACTGTACGCTCGGAATCGAAGAAGAGTTTGCGATCGTTGACCCGGACACGCTCGATCTGGTTCCGGCCTTCGATCGTGTTGAAAGCGCAGCTCAGGCCGCAGGGCTGACGGCGAACGTCGTCGGTGAGCTGATCGCAGCGGAGGTTGAATTCCGCAGTGGGCCGCATCAGACCTACGCAGATGCCGTGTCGTCGCACTCTGCGCTGCGGGCATCGGTTGCAGAGCTGGTCGAGATGCTGGGGCTGGCGGTGGCAGCAAGCGGCACGCATCCCTGGGCTGACTACCGCGAGCAGGAGATCATCGAGGCCGACTACTACCAGCAGCTCGTACGGCGCATGCGCTGGGTCACGCAGCGGAACAACACGTTCGGGCTGCACGTGCACGTTGGTGTGCGTGGCGCCGACCGCGCGATTGCCGTGGCAGACGCGCTTCGTGAGATCCAGCCGGTGCTGTTGGCGCTGTCGGTGAGCTCACCGTTTCTTGATGGCATCGACACCGGCATGTCGAGCATGCGGCACATGATCTTCTCTCGGATGTTCCCGCGCGGGAATGTCGCTCCTCGATTCGGTGACTGGGCCGGTTACGAGCGGGTCGTCAACGCATTGACCGACGCCGGATCGCTCACGACGTATGGCCAGATGTGGTGGGGAGTGCGGGCCCATGCAATGCATGGAACCGTCGAATGCAGGATGTTTGACGGTCAGCCGGATCTGCAGCGTACCCTCGCACTGGCGGCGCTCGCCTCGGGGACGGTTGCAGACCTGTGTGACCGGATCGATGCGCGTGAGAGCGCAGGGCTCGTTGTTGACGCCCCACAGCCCCAGCCCGCCTGGGTTGTGGACGAGAACATGTGGCGAGCTGCCCGGCACGGCATGGACGCCGAGATGCTGCTGAGTGAGCGCGGCGACGTGGCGCCCGTCAGCGATCTTGCCGAACAGCTTGTTGCGCGTGCACGCGAGGCATCGACGCGGCGATCGCTCGGGCTCGAATCGGGCCTCGAAACGATTCTGTCGATCGGTGCCGAGGGCAGCACATCCGCAGCACAGCGACGGATTTACGCCGAGACGGACAGTCTCGCGGCCGCGTATCGCTCGGTGGTACAGCAGACGATGGGCACGAACGCTGCTGCAGGGGTCCGAAGCGGCCGCTAGTATGCCGCGACCTGTGGAAGGTGTGGCCGCAGCGTCGAGGCTCAGATGCCTCGGCGTCGGCGCGTTTTCCACCAGAGCCAGACCCCATCCTTCAAGGAGCTGACGTGGAGTTCTTCAGCGACCACGGTGTGTTGTTCGCAGTGTTGTGCGGTGCGTTCGGAGTGCTGTACGGCATTGTCCAGATCGCAAGCCTGATGAAGTTGGACCAGGGTGATGAGCGCATGCGCGAAATCGCCGGTGCCATCCAGGCCGGTGCGTCCGCCTACCTCAACCGCCAGTATTCAACGATCGCAATGGTCGGTGCTGTCGTGGCGGTGCTGATCGGACTTGCCATCGACTGGTACGCCGCAATCGGCTTCCTGATTGGTGCGGTGCTCTCGGGCGCTGCAGGCTATGTCGGCATGACCGTCTCGGTACGCGTCAACGTGCGCACCGCGGAGGCTGCGAAGAAGGGCCTCGCTGCCGGGCTGAGCACCGCGTTTCGCGGTGGTGCAGTGACCGGTCTGCTGGTCGTCGGTTTCGGCCTGTTGGGAGTGGCCGGCTATTACGGGGTGCTGACCAACATGCTCGACCTGAAGCTCTCGTCGCACGACGATCTCGAGAAGATCACCAGTGGTCTGATCGGTCTTGGCTTCGGTGGATCGCTGATCTCGGTCTTCGCCCGACTTGGCGGCGGCATCTTCACCAAGGGTGCTGACGTCGGCGCCGACCTGTCCGGCAAGATCGATGCCGGAATCCCCGAGGATGACCCGCGCAACCCGGCAGTGATCGCTGACAACGTGGGCGACAACGTCGGTGACTGTGCCGGCATGGCTGCCGACCTGTTCGAGACGTACGCCGTGACGGCAGTTGCCGTGATGGTGCTCGCGACCCTGCGGATCTCTGCGGGCGATATGTCCAATGCCGTGCTGCTGCCGCTGGTGATCGGAGGCATCGCCATCATCGCCAGCGTGATCGGCACCTTCTTCGTCAAGGGCAAGAAGGTCATGCGCGCCCTGTACCAGGGTGTGCTTGGTGCTGGCGTGATCAGCGCCATCGGTACCTGGTTCGCAATCGACGGTCTGATCGGCGACGGGATCAAGAGCGGCAGCGAGACGTACAGCTCGGGTGAGCTGTTCGGAGCTGCCATCATCGGTCTGCTCGTTACCGGCCTGCTCGTGTTCATCACCGAGTACTACACCGGTACCACCTGGCGCCCGGTGAAGAAGGTTGCAGCGGCGTCCGAGACGGGACATGCCACCAACATCATTGCCGGACTCGGCATGGGCATGGAGGCAACCGCGCTGCCCGTGGTTGTCATCGTCTGCGGCATTCTGGGCTCGTACCACCTGGCTGACCTGTTCGGTGTCGGCGTTGCGGTCATGAGCATGCTCGGTCTCGCGGGCATCATCGTGGCGCTCGACGCGTTCGGGCCGATCACTGACAACGCCGGTGGTATTGCCGAGATGGCAGACCTCGACGAGAAGGTTCGCAGTGAAGTCACCGACCCGCTCGACGCCGTCGGCAACACGACCAAGGCCGTAACCAAGGGCTACGCAATCGGATCAGCCGGTCTGGCTGCACTGGTGCTGTTTGCCGCATACACCGACGACCTGAAGAGCAAGACCAACCTGCTCGACGACTTCGGCGGCAACATCTCGCAGGCCTTCGGGCTGAACCAGCCGCTGGTGCTGGCGGGGCTGTTGATCGGTGGTCTGATGCCGTTCCTGTTTGCTGCCCTGGCGATGGGTGCAGTCGGCAAGGCCGGCGGCGCGGTAGTCGAGGAGGTGCGACGCCAGTTTGCCGAGAAGCCCGGCATTCTCGACGGGACCGACAAGCCCGACTATCGAACCTGCGTTGACCTGGTCACCAAGAGCGCCATCCGTCAGATGATGGTTCCCGCCCTGATCCCGGTCGTGATTCCGATTGTGGTTGGAATTCTCAGCTTCCAGATGCTGGGTGGCCTGCTCGTCGGCACGATCATCACCGGTATCTTCCTGGCGATTTCGATGACCGCCGGTGGTGGTGCCTGGGACAACGCCAAGAAGCTGATCGAGGACGGCGCGCACGGCGGCAAGGGCACCGAGGCGCACGCTGCGTCGGTGACCGGCGACACTGTGGGTGACCCGTACAAGGACACCGCAGGTCCGGCGATCAACCCACTGATCAAGATCGCCAACCTCGTGGCACTGCTGATGATCCCGCTGTATGCAGGGTCAGACAAGCTGGGTCACTATCTGTCGTTCTGAGCAATAGGTGGATGAGCAGCGTCGAAGCCCACTAGCGGGGCCGCGGCAACCGCTGCCCGGCTCGCGTGCCGCTGCCGAGCGTGACAGCGCCCTTGCGGCCGCCGCAGGTGGTGGCGACGGTCACGGCCTCCAGCGGGTGCTGGGTGTTCCGGCACTGTTCAGTACCGCCTACGGCAACGTTGGCTCGTCGATCTACTACGCCCTCGGGCTGGTGGCGTCGTTCGCGCTTGGCCTGACGCCGATTGCATTCCTGATTGCGGGCGCGATCTTCGTCATGACGGCGCTCACGTACGCCGAGGGAACCGCTGCACACCCTGAGTCGGGCGGCTCGTCCAGCTTTGCCCGACACGCCTTCAACGAGTTCGCCAGCTTCGCCACGGCCTGGGCGCAGCTGATGAACTATGTGATCACGATGGCCATTTCGGCCTTCTTCGTGCCCCACTACCTCTCCGTCTTCTGGGAGCCGCTGGGCGGACCGCCGTGGGATGTCGTTGGTGGCATCGTGGTGATTGCGATCCTTGCGGTGCTCAATGTGGTCGGCGTCAAGGAGACCGCTGCGCTCAACGTCGGCCTGGCGCTGGTCGACCTGGGGACGCAGATCGTGCTGGCAGTGGTCGGCACCTTCCTGCTGCTGGACGCGGATGTTCTGGTGTCGAACGTGCACTGGGGGATCGCCCCGACCTGGACCAACTTCCTGGTCGGGATCACCGTCTCGATGATCGCCTACACCGGCATCGAGACGATCTCGAACATGGCGGAGGAGACGCGGGATCCGGTACGCGCCGTGCCGCGCGCGATCATGTGGGTCGTCGTGGCCGTGCTGGGGCTGTACACGATTCTGCCGGTGGTTGCGCTCAGTGCGCTGCCCGTTGTGAAGCACGATGGTGCCTACGAAACCCGCCTGGGTACCGAGTGTGCCACCGATCCATTCCTCTGCTTCGTAAAGGAGTTCAATGTCCCGGCTGAGTGGATGTCTTCGGCGCTCGAGGTCTACGTCGGTGTGCTTGCCGCAGTCATACTGTTCATTGCCACCAATGCGGGAATCATCGGTGTCAGTCGCCTGACGTACTCGATGGGCCAGTATCAGCAGGTACCAGATGCGCTTCGCCGAATTCACCCACGATTCCTGACGCCAGCGACCAGCATCATTGCGTTCTCAGTGATTGGGTCGGTCCTGCTGCTGCCGCCGCTGTTCGGTGTCGAAGGGGAGGAGGTGCTGCTGGGCAACCTGTACGCATTCGGTGCGATGCTCAGCTTCAGCATCGCGCACGTGTCGCTTATCAAGATGCGCGTGGCTCGGCACGAAGCGCCCTGGCGGGCACCGTTCAACCTGCGTCTCGGTCGGCATGACCTGCCGATGTTCGCCATCGTCGGTCTGTTCGGCACGGGCGCGGCCTGGATCGTGCAGGTTGCAACGCACCCCGTGGAACGCGTCGTGGGACTCGGCTGGATGGTGCTCGGCATTGGTGGGTACGTCGTCTATCGCCGCAGTCGCAACCTGCCACTGACGATCACCGTTCGCGCGCCGATCATTCCGCTGCCGCCATCGGTCAAGGTGCAGTACCGCAACGTCTTTGTGCCGATCCTGGGCGGTCGACTCGATCCCCGTGCGCTGATCATCGGATGTCAGCTCGCCGCCGACCGGGGAT
>CAYNNW010000004.1:11211-15801 GCA_964398435.1 uncultured Gaiellales bacterium
CTGCCACTGACCGCATCGCTGGGCGACGCCGAGTGGCGTGCAAACCAGCAGCTTGACCGGGCACGGGCGATCGCCGAGGACTACGGCGTCGATGTCGTCACCCGAATTCTGCGCGGACGGCGAAGTGAGACCGCCATTCTTGAGGAGGCAGCGGCACGTGAATCGACTGCCATTGTGCTGGCCGTGGCACCGCACCGCCATCCATCGCTGCCGATTCTGGGGCGCACTGCCGAGCGCATTCTCAAGCGCGCTGCCTGCCGCGTGATTATCGTTCGCAGCGGAGGCACACAGTGACAGGCGCATCACCACAACGACGCTCGGCAGCGCTGATCTCGATCGTCCTGATCGTGCTCGGTGAAGCGATCGTGGCGAGGACCGCCGCTGCAGGTGCAGGATTCGCACCGGCCGTTGGCTACGTCTACGGTGGACTGATGATGGTTGTTGGATGTCTGCGATTGTGGCTCGCGTCGCGGATCGGTGGCAACTGATGGCCAAACGACGACAGGCTGAACTGATTCGCAGCGTCAGCTCGCGCGGAATAGCCGCCGCCGTGTTCTCACACTCGACGGCTGCCGTCTTCGTGATTCTCGGCCTCGTGGCAGATCGGGCGTTGCAGCTGACGCCGATGGTCTTTCTGATCATCGGGGCCGTGTTCCTGGCAAGCGCCGCCAGTTACCTTGAGGGTATTGCCATGCTGCCTGGCACCGGTGGCAGCGTGCAGTTGGCTCGCCGTGGCTTCAACGAGCTGGTCAGCTTCGTAGCCGGCTGGGCAATCATCCTCGACTACCTGATCACCGTGGCGATTGCGGCCTGGTTCGCCGTTCACTACCTGGCAACGATTCCCGGGCTCGACGTCATTGAGGACGGCAACAACATTCTCGTTTCCACGGGGCTTCTTATCGCTGCGGTGGCGCTGCTGGCAATTCGCGGTGCTCGTTTGGGCGCGCGGCTGGGAGTTGCCATGTCGTCGGTTGCGCTGCTGGTCCAGGCCCTGCTGATCGTGCTCGGTGCGGTGATGCTGCTGGATGCCGACACGTTGACCCGGGGCCTGGGATCCGGGCAGGTCAGTGGGAGCGATCTGGCCTTTGCGTTGCCGCTCGCAATGATGGGCTTTTCGGCGCTCGAGATCGTTGCCAATCGCGCCGAGGAGCTGGATGCACCGATGGAGCGAGTCTCTGTCGCTCTGCTCCGGTCGGCGGCACTGGCAATCGTTGTGGTGACGTCGATGGCGGCGCTCGCGATACTTGCAATGCCCGTTGGGGAACACGGAGCGCCGGCAGGTCAGACCCTGTTGGGGATCTCAGAGTCGAAGGGCGGATATTCAACTACTCCGATCGTCGGTCTGGTCGTCAACCTCGGACTGGGCGACACGGTTGCGTCTGCCATTCGAATCGTGATCGCACTGGTTGCTGCAGGAACGCTGTTTCTCGCGGCTGAGACGAGTATCAGTGGCATGTCACGGCTTGTCTGGTCGATGGCGCGATACGGGCAGTTTCCATCGATGCTGTCGCGCCTTGGCCACGGTAGGGCGGTGCCGGTTCGGGCCGTCACGATCTTCAGCGGGATCGCGTTCGGCATTCTGGCGCTGGGGACCTCGGCCGGGGACTCGGCGATGGTGCTCGCACAGATCTACGCTTTCGGCGTCGGGCTTGCGATGTTCATTGCCAACGTTGCCGTGCTGAGAATCCGCTGGCGGGAGCCGCAGCTGCCCCGCCCTTGGCGTGCACCTGGAGCGATTCGTCTGCGCGGCAAGGAGGTTCCCTTGCTGCCGCTGATCGGCGCGCTCAGTTCAGGAGCGCTGTGGCTGTGTGTGCTGTTCACACACCCGGCCGCCATGGTGATCGGCGTGATCTGGTTGACGATTGGATTCGTCGGCTACACCTTCTATCGCACGATGCGCGGGCGTTCACTGACCCGCACGTACGAGCCACGAACGGTGCGCCCTGCGGACCTGGGGGGTGCATTGGGCGACTACGACCGTGTGTTGCTGGCCGTGCGCCCCGAGCGTGGTCGCCTCTTTGGCGCGGGCGACGCAGAGCTGGCGGCAATCGTCGGCAAGATCGCTGCTCGCTCAGATGACTCCGGGCTCCACGTGTTGACCGTGCACGAGGTATCGCTGACCCGCGATCTGGATGCTCCGCTTGGCGATGTCGAAATCGATACCGATCAGCGCCTGTCTCGACTGCGTGAAACGGCCACGAAAGTTGGCCTGGTTCCCACGTTCGAGGTCGTGCGGGGTCGATCGGCCGGCCGTCGAATCTGTCAGGCAGCTGATCAACACAATTCGCAGGTGGTCGTGCTGGGAATGGCGCGCAGGCGCCGCGTCGCCAACCGTCCTTTCGGTCGGACCGTGGAATTCGTCCTGCGACATGCGCCATGTGACGTGGTCGTCGTTGCATTTCCCGATGAAGCATTGTCTGCTCCAGACGGCAGACGGACCCGAGTGGCAGCGGCGTCGCTGTCAACAGGCGCACTACGAGATAGGCTGGACGAACGATGAAAGTGATCATCCTTGGATCAGGCCGGGTCGGCTCGGCGATCGCGTGCGATCTCGTTGACCGCGGTCATGCGGTTACCGTGGTCGATCGCGACCCAGATGCCTTGATTCGGCTCGGTGACGAGTCGTTCTGCGGCACCTTCGAGATCGGTGATGCGTTGGACAGTTCGATGTTCGAACGCATCGGCATGGCAGACGCCGAGTCGTTCATTGCCTGCACCGACGACGACAACACGAACATCGTCGTTGCGCAGCTGGTGCAGCGGCGGTTCGGTGTTCGGAACGTTCTGGTACGCGTCTTCGACCCCGAAAAAGCAGAGTTCTACAGCCGGCGAGGGCTTCGTGTCATCTGTCCGACGATTCGGGCGATCGACGAAATGATCGGGGCGGTTGAGAAGGCCGCCCAGGCTGGAGCCTGATCACGATGTCTGCAGGAGGTGTGCAGCCATGTATGCAGTAATCATCGGCGGTGGCGTCGTTGGCCACAACGTCCTGAGGGCGCTGACCGCGCTTGGCTATGAAGCGCTGCTGATCGAGAAGGACAAGCTCCAGGCTGCCAAGCTCGAAGGCGAATACGAGTACATGGTGATGATGGGCGACGGCACCGAGATTGCTGTGCTGCGCGCCGCCGGTGTCGAACGAGCCGACATCGTGATTGCCGTCACCGGCGACGACGACGACAACATCGTGATCAGTCAGATCGTGCGTGAGCACTTCCGCGTTCCGAAGTGCATCGCCCGGGTGAACGACCCGCGCAACCAGGAACATTTCGACGCGCTGGGGATTCGCTTCACCGTCTCTGCGGCGCAGTCAATTCTCTCGCTGATCGAGCATGAGGTACCAGACCATCGCGTGGTCAACATGCTCAACCTGCGCCACGAAAACCTCGAGATCATCGAGCTCAACGTCTCGGCATCGGCGCCCATCGTTGGGCAGCCAGTGGCGGACATAGCCATGCCGCCGAACGCACGCCTGATCTCGGTAACGCGTGGCAATACATCGCGGATTGCAGTGGGTGACACGGTCGTTCAACCGGGTGACCGCGTCATGGCGATTCTCGAGCCGTCACGCGAGGAAGAACTCGTGCGGCTGCTGCTCGGCGACCCCGTCAGTGGGCCCCCACCGGCGGCATCACCACGCTCCTGATCAATCAGCTCAACGAGAGCACTGCTGGACGGCCGACACAGCTGATCGGCATGTGACGTTCGCTGGACGGCCTACCCAGCCGATCGGCGTGTGACGTTCGAAACCGCGCGACCAAGCCCGAGGTGACGAACGATCGTCTGGACGGCATCCTCGGGCAGCGCGCTGTCAATCGTGATTTCGGCGTCCGCGGCGAGTGACCGGATCTGTTGATTTCGCTGGCGGTCAGGTCGCGGAACGAGCATCGTCAGGTGCCCCTCCAGGTAGCGGACAAGCTCGCCCCGCCACTGGCTGTCCGACCCGCACCAGCGATCCAGCGCCGCGACATCGTCCGCAAGATCACCGGTCACCGTCGGCGGTGGCTCACCGACCGCCCGCGCGAGTCGCGTTGTGACGTGCGAGTGCATCGCCGGCCACAGGTCGGCAATTTCGGGAAAGACGTCAGCCTCGAAGTTCAGTGTCTTACGCAGCGGTGTGTGGTTCGTCATGATCATTCCTCGCATTCATCGATGTGGCTGCAATCGCCCGCCAGGCGAGGCACAGACCAAGTGCAATCCCCACGGAGTCGATGCCGACGTCGATCGGACTGCCCACACGGCCGGCCACAAACGACTGGTGATACTCGTCTGATGCTGCCCAGAGCAGAGCGCCGACAGCAGCCGCAGCGCGCACTGCGACGGCGCTGAACCGCTCGCCGCTCAACGCTGCCGCCAGCAGAACTGTCAGCACCGCATACTCGCCAACGTGTGCGCACTTGCGCAGCACGAGGTCCAGCAGACCGAGGTTCGTTCCCAGGTGTGGTTGGTGGCTGGCGAGCGCGATCAGCGAGCACCAGAAGACAACCAGCGCGATGCGCAGTGCACGCGAACGACCTGAAATTCCCGATATCACTGGTGTCATGCAGGATGGGACGATACCAGTGGGGGTGGCCCCGCAGCGGGCCGATGGCG
>CAYNNW010000004.1:15811-17533 GCA_964398435.1 uncultured Gaiellales bacterium
CGAGCACGTGTTCCCCGCGCGCCCCGCCGCGGTCCTCGACGCGTCGCACCCGGGCAGCGCGCGGCACGCCACCGTCGCGTTGAGGCAGTCGCAGCCGCAGTTGCCGCCGGCGCACAGCCAGTTGCCGCCGGCACACAGCCAGCGGCCGACACCTTGGTTCATGGGCGATTCGGCTCGTGGGCCTGGTGCTTCTGTCAGCAGTGCTGGCTGCGTGTGCGATCCCCGGCACACGTGGCAAGGAGCGTGTGACTCCGATTGCCGGAAAGCGTGTTGACGTGACGGTGACAACTGACGGCGGATCCCGGTTGCTGGTGCGTCGTGACATTCCGTTGACGCGTGGCATGACTGCACTCGACGCCGTGCGGCAGGTGGCGGACGTGCGCATGGGACCGGGCAATGTCGTCATGCAGATCAACGGCAAGGGGGGTGGCCGTCTTCGTGCATTTGGCCCCGAACAGGCCGGCTGGATGTATCGGATCAACGGGATCGAAGCTGAGACTGATCCCGCACGATTTCGCCTGAAGCCGGGGTCCAGCGTCTGGTGGGATCTGCGCCGTCACGACATCTATGAGCGCGTCCCCGTGGCGATTGGCGTCTTTCCGGAGCCGTGGATCAGCGGCTGGCGACACGTCAGGCGACGCGTGCAGATCACGCACGGCCGTGTGTTTCGGCGCGATGCCGAGCTGCTGGCCGAGGAGGTCTTTGCCAGTTCGACCCCTGAGATCCGGTCGTTCAGGGAGGCCGGCCGCTTTGCCGGTGGAGTTCCGGGGGGCGAAGACGCGGATGACCTGCCGGTGCCGACTGAGGCGGTGCGGGCCAAACGGTCGAATATCGTGATTGGTCGCTGGGAAGAGGCTCGGATGGATCCTTGGATCGCCGACATCGGGATGGACCCGCGACGGTTCGGCCTGACCACCTGGATCGAGGGAACCGAGGTGCGACGCCAGGGCGTTCAGGAAGAATTCTCCCGCGAGCTCGAGCGTGCCGAAGGGGTTGTCTGGGCAACGACGATTGACGGTGAGCCTGACGGTGCGCTGGTGCTTGTCGTCACCGGCACGACGGATCAGGGCGTACGGCAGGCACTGCGTGCGCTTCGTTCGGGTGCATTCCAGTTTTCGCTGTCCGGTGCCGTCACCGCCGACGGGGACGTCGTTCGCTAGCACGCCGCAGCCTGCCCAGGCGAGGCGAAGTCACGACGCGGGACAACCGTGGCCGGGCGGGGCCCAGCGCAGCCGGTTCGCGGCCGTGGTCGATTCTTCACGCGCACGTACGAGGGCGGGCGCACGATCTCCCAGAGTGAAGTGACCCGAATCCCGCTCACACTTGCTGACAGCCGATCCGCGACCGGTCCCTCACCCGGTGCCGCGATTGCCTGTTGGCTTGCCACCGTTCTCGTGCTGACCACCGTCGCGTCACCACTGACGAGCTGTGCCGGCTTCGTCGCCGGTGCGATGGTTGCCGTGGCCGGGCGGCGATCCCGGCTGATCTGGCTGTCGCTGGTCAGCGGGCTGCTGATGGCGCTGACAGTGCCACTGGTCTCGGTCATGACCGCCGGGACCGGGTCGCTCGCAGCGCAGCCGGCGGAGGAGATGGGTGTGGCGAGCAGCGGGGCACTCGTGCTGCTTGCGCTTGCATCGTTGCTTCGAATTCCGGCGGTGGTACTTGCCTTCGCGTGGCTGGCAGCCATTCCGCCGCGCTCGCTTGTCATCTGGAGCACACGCT
>CAYNNW010000004.1:17543-18590 GCA_964398435.1 uncultured Gaiellales bacterium
TTGGTGCCGGGAACGGACTGATCGCAGCGCTTGCCTGCAGAATGCGGGGGTTGCTCGGCCAGGACATCGAACGGACCAGCGAACATCTCAGAAGTGATGGGTACATCAGCGGCCGTTCGTTGAGTGAGCGATTTCGCGGGCATGCACACCTGTTCGACCACGTCGCCACCGGGCTGATCGATCGCGCGCATGCAACGGCACGGACGCTCGACCTGCGCGGCTGTCTTCCGCAGGCGACCGACGCTGTGGCCGGTCGCGGCGCGGCGGAACACAGCGTGGCAGAGCGACACCGTCGCGCTCCCGACTGGATTGCGCTGACATGTGCTGCGATCGCGGCGGCGGCGGGCGTCGGCGCGCGGCTTCATGGAGCGGCGTCGGTTCCCGGGGTCAATCCGCTTGCGGGGATGCTGTCGGTGCCGACAGCACCAACGATCGTTGCCGCCACCGCCCTGCTCGCATGTGGAGTTGCGACGCAGCGTGCGATCCGCACGACCGGCGGAGCAGCGTTGCCGGTCCGCGCCCCGGACTCCCCGCATCCGCTCGACCACGATCCCGGGGAACGCAGCCCTTCCGAGGCTCACGCGGCTCAGGCCGCGTCCTCAGGCCCGCGTGCTGCAGGTCTGACACTGACGGGGGTTACGATCAGTGACCGATCGGGACGTGCGCTGCTCGCCGTCGACGACATGGCGTTTCCGCCTGGTTCGCGCATCGCCGTTGTCGGACCGTCCGGGGCAGGAAAGACACTGCTCATCGAAGCAATCGCAGGGTTTGCCGAGTGCTTCCGTGGGCTCGCCGTGGCTGGACGGATCGACGTTGCAGGCACTGACGTCGCGCGGCTGACGCCGGCCGAGCGGTCACGATGGATACAGGGGGTATTCGCTGATCCCGAGTCGCAGGTGCTGCTGGGCCACGTTGCTGGTGATGTGGAATTTCCGTTGCTGCAGCGCAGGGTTGCCAGAGGTGAGCGCAGGCGCAGTATCGAGCGGGCACTCGCTGCGGCCGGCGCGTCGCACCTTGCAGATCGGGACACGGCGACGCTCAGCGGAG
>CAYNNW010000005.1:0-10011 GCA_964398435.1 uncultured Gaiellales bacterium
CGTTCCACCCGGCTTCTTGGATGTCTCAGTGCCTTCGTCGCTGATCCCGCCCGGTCCGATGAATGCGATGACAAACACTTTGCCGACGAACCACCCGGCATCGGCGACTCCAATTCCGACCTCGGTGAAGCGCGGGTCTGCCAGGAAGTGACGCGTGCGGGAGTTGGCCTGGAGAATTGCCATAGCACCGGCGACATCACGGGCCCAGACCAACTGCGTGCGGGCGATTGGATACTGGGACGACTCGACGCCGAGCGCGCGCCGGATCTTGAACCGAAGTCGACTGCCCACGGGCAGCTGATATCGGAACGTGCGCGTTGAAATCACCTGTGACGCAAAGCGCGAGGTCGCATTCGCGACATCAAGATTCCAGGTCAACGGCTGCAGATCTTCCTCGATCCGCCACGAGTTGATGTTGGCAAGCAGTTTGCCGCCCGAATCCGGATCGTCAGGTGGTGCGTCGAGCCCGTGTACGGGCAACGGGCCATTCTGCTGATCGACCACTGCGGCAAACCGCCCCTTGGGCAGTGGCTGTGTGAACGATGGGAATGACCCGTGAATCCAGCGGAGCACCGGAACTGCCGGTCCTGTCATGACGCGACCGGAGCGTGACGAAATCACGGGGCGGGACCACCAGGAATCGCTGGGCGTCAGCAGCACCATGCTGACCATCAGCAGTGCCCAGATACAGCCGGTCAGGGCTGCGGGAATTACTCCGAGTCGACGCTCGAGCTGGAGGCGCTCGTCCGGCGGCTCCCAGGCAGTGGCGAATGCAACGAGTCGCGAGATCGCCAGATAGGCAAGTCCTCCGACTGCCATGAACCCGGCAAGGTTGCTCCACTCCACACCGATGTGCGCGTAGTGGTCGATCAGTGAGCCAAGCGGCCGGGTCAGTGCAACCGCAATCAGTACGGCGAGCAGGACCCCTGCAAGCCGCGTAAACGTCTTGACGATCCCGTATCTGGTTCCGGCAACGCCAAAGCCGACGATCGCCGCAACCACCAGGATGTCGACAAGCAGTGCCCCGAACACGGTACCTCCGACCGGTATCATCGCCGGTGCGGCGGACAGTTGGAATGCCGCACCGACCGCGAGTACGAGGTGGAACCACGATGACGCTGCTGTTGCTGCTGGCTGGAATCCTGGTGGCCCTCTGGGCTGTCGGGCTGTGGCGACGCGATGCCGAGCTGGCTTTTGCGGCACCGTGGATCCATGCGCTGCTCGTCGCCGCAGCTATCGTGCTGGTGATGGCTCTCGTCGCTGCGGTGACCTGACCGACCACCATTGCCCGACTCGCGCCAGATTCGGTGCCGAGTCGCGGGGGGGTGCTCGCGTGCCGATCAGCTGTGCGCTGTCGCCCAGTCGGTCAGAAAGCGATGGGCCTGGCCCAGATCGATGACCTCGCCTATTGCCTGCGCCTCTGCCAGCGCCGCGACCGCCGTGCCGAGGAGCGGTCCCGGAGCGATCCCCAGATGGTCAGCGATGGCCATTCCGTCGAGCAGCGGCGGTGGATGGCCGTGTGCCTGCTCGCGCCAGTGGCCACCCCAGAGTCGGCGCGCCAGCTCGATGTGGCGCCGCACCCAGCGTCGCCGATCGTCAACACCCGCCGTGGCGAGGCGATCCGCAACCGAGAGCACGATTGCCTCTGCGGCCCATGGTTCCACGCGGCGGAGAAAACGGTAGCGCTCGCGCGCATCGACGGTGCGATGCAGCAGCATTCCCAGATCCAGGTGCGTGCGCACGAGCAGCGCAACGCCATCGCGCACCTTTGCCGAGGTACGCCACCGCTCGCAGATTCCCGCGGCAACTGCGACTCCATCGCGGTCGTGACCGACAAATGACACACGCCCCGAGTCGGGTGACACGCGGCGTACCAACGGCTTGGCAAGATCGTGGCACAGTGCAGCAAGCATCGTCGTCAGCCGCGACTCATCGCTGAATGGCTCTGCAGGCATGTCACCTGGGTGCCCCAGATAGTGCCCGGGCGACGCAAGAATGTCCTCACAGTTATCGATGACCGCGAGTGTGTGTTCGAACACATCCAGGTGGTGGAAGCGGCTCTGTTCAATCTCCCGACAGGCGGCCAGCTCGGGAATCAGCGAATCGATCAACCCCACGTCATCGGCAAGTCGCAGTGCGCGTCGCACTTCACGGCAGAGCAGGATCTGGCTCATCTCCTGCAGGATCCGTTCGCCGCTCGGCCGCTCGATCAGGTGCGCGTCACGGGCGATCAGGTCACGCGTGTGATCGGTGATATCCAACCCGTGCACATGCGCCAGACGGACCGCGCGGATCGTGCGCAGCGGATCATCGGTGAAGACTGTGTCCGAGACTGCAGACAGTCGCCGATGTTCCAGATCTTCGCGGCCACCAACGAGGTCAACCAGTTCGAGCGGCTGCGATCCGCCGGCCGCACGCCGCCGATCCGCGGCAACGGTGACGGCCAGCGCGTTGACGGTGAAGTCGCGCTGGCGGACGTCAGCTTCAATTGAGCCGTCCCTGAGTGGGCAGATGTCCAGGTGTGATCCGTCATGCCAGGCGATTCGCCAGCAGCCGAAATCCTCACCCAGCGGGAATGCCGTTCCGCGGCCCGGCTTCAGCCATTCACCTGCCGCAATCGAGGTTGCGAGCCGGCGTGGATCGTCACTGGTCACCAGGTCGATGTCAGTCAGCGGACGTCCACTGAGCACATCACGCACCGCTCCACCGACCGCGTAGACGGTCTCACCGTCGCGGAGGTGAGGCTCGATCGCCTGTGCGACCGGTCCAAAATGCGCTTCGAGCGTAGGCATGCGCCGTAGGTTATCTGCTTACGGATTGACCCAGGTCCGGCGCAGCCGTGGTTCCACCGCGATGCCGCAGGTGATCTCGTAGTTGATCGTGCCGCACTGACCGGCCAACTCCTCGGCAGTGATGCGGTCGTCACCTGACGGTCCGATCAATACGACCTCATCGCCGACGGCCACGTCGTCATCGACCATCAGCGCCAGGTGGTCCATGCTGATCGTCCCTGCGTATCGACTGCGAACTCCCCGGA
The DNA here is from genome assembly GCA_964398435.1 of uncultured Gaiellales bacterium. GTDB lineage: Bacteria > Actinomycetota > Thermoleophilia > Gaiellales > SKUG01 > CAYNNW01. The sequence goes on from CAYNNW010000005.1 coordinate 3,038, forward strand.
CCAGCGCCTGTGCGCGGTTGGACAGCAGTCGTCTGACACCGTCGGCGTAGCCCACGGGAATCTCGGCGATCCGCACGGGTCGCTGGGCGATGAACGTGCGCCCATATCCGACCGAATCCCCGGGCTGCAGTTCGCGAATCTCGGCGACATGACTGCGAAGTGACAGCGCTGGCCGCAGTCCGATCGCCTCGGGCCGCCCCTGGTCCGGCGCCATGCCGTACAGCGCAATGCCACACCGCACTGCGTCGAAGTGAGCGTCGGGAAACCCAAAGGTTGCGGCGCTGTTGGCAGCGTGCGCGATGACGTGCGGGTTCTGCTGGCGAGCGAGCTCGACCACCTCGCTGAAGCGGGCGATCTGCTCACTGGTAAAGCGCGAACCCGGCTCGTCGGCCACGGCGCAGTGGGTCATGATCCCCTGCAGCTGAACGCCACTGCAGGCCACGATTGTCTCGAGTGCTGAGGACACCTGTTCGAGCGGCACCCCCCAGCGCCCCATGCCGGTGTCAACCTTCAGATGCACGGCCAGCGGTCGTTCCACCGCACCACGATCATCGAGTGTCACTCCCGGGGCGACTGACATCGACTCGGCCAGCGCTGACAGGTGCTCGAGCATGGCCTGACCAGTAATCGTCACCGCAACGTCGAGTTCGCGCGCGCGGCGCATGCTTCCCGCATCCAGGGGGCCCAGTCGTCGCAGCTGCCACGCCTCTGACAGTGTTGCAACACACAGTCGTTCGACGCCGGCCGCGACCACTGCCTCTGAGACCTGCGCGACGCCATGCCCGTACGCGTCGGCTTTGACCACGGCCCACAGCTGCGTTTCTGAGGCCAGGCGGCCGCGGATCACGCCGACATTGTGGCGAATCGCGTCCAGATCCACGGTGCACTCGGCGCGACCGCCGACCGCAACTGCTGTCTCCGATGATCCGGGCATCAGCGTCGTGCTCCCGCTGATGGAAGCCGCGCACCGGCGGGCGGCTCCTCCTCGTGCGATGCATCCGGCCACTTGCAGGCAAGCACAGCCGGGAGCCGCTCGATCAGGTCGCTGGCAATCACCCCGGCGTCGGCCAGGTCGCTGGCAGCCCATTCGGCAGCCAGTCCACAGGCTGTAGCAGCGCAGGTTGCCGCGGCGCATGGAGCCATTCCACGCGCCATCAGCGTTGCAGCGACGCCTGCCAGCACGTCGCCGGTCCCGGCTGAAGCCTGCGACTTGTGGCTGCGTGCGACGACGTAGTTGCCGTCGGGGCGACTGATGATCGTGTCCTCTCCCTTGAGCAGCACCGTGCAGCGTGAGATCTCGGCTGCGGCGCGCACGCTGGCCAGGCGGTGTGCTGCGACGTGCTCGCGCTCGATGCCCAGCAGCGCTGCCAGCTCTGCCTCGTGTGGTGTCAGCAGCGTCGGGATGGCTTCGCGACCGGCCAGCTGGTCGAGGCTGCCGGCTAGCGTTGTCAGTGCGCTGGCGTCCAACACGAGCGGACCCGTGTGGCGCAGTGCCCAGCGTACGAATGCCGTTGTCTGGTCACTGCTGCCGAGGCCCGGGCCGATCACCACCGCATCGACGCGGTCGACCAGCTCGGCGACCTCCTCGGCTGCTGCAACCGTGATTCGGCCGTCGGGATCGGCGATCACGCCGCGAAACTGGACCTCCGGAATCGCGACGTCCAGCGCTTCGGCGATCGGCTTTGGTGTTGCTGCGAATACGATTCCGGCCCCGGCGCGCGAGGCTGCCCTCGCCGTCAATGCGATTGCGCCGGTCATGCCGGTCGATCCGCCGACGCAGAGCACACGACCGGCGGTGTACTTGGTGTGCCAGCGCTCCCGCGGGGGAATCGCTGCACGAACTGCAACGGTGGCGAGTGCCTGACTGCCGGGAGCCTCCAGACTCGCGGGAATGCCGATGTCGACGACCCGCACACGCCCGGCGTGCATTCGCCCTGGTGAGATCGCAAGTCCGGCCTTCAGTCCATGAAAGGTGATCGTCAGGTCGGCGGCAACAGCACGCCCGGCCACCTCACCCGTTGAGGCGTCGATGCCACTCGGTACGTCGAGCGCGACCACAGGGACCCCGGCGCGATGGACGGCGTCGACTGCAATCTCGACATTCGGGCGTGGCGGCCCAGTCACGCCCGTGCCCAACATCGCATCAACCACAAGATCGATGTTTTCCAAGGCAGTTCGCCAGCCTGTTGCATTCACGCGTCGCACCGGCACGCCAAGCTTGTGCAGGATTCCCAGGTTGGTGCGGCTCTCGCGGCGCACCTTGCTCTCGGGCTCGACCATCAGCACCTGCACCAGTCGACCGGTGGCAGCGATGTGCCGGGCAACAACGAATCCATCGCCGCCGTTGTTGCCAGCCCCACAGATCACGGCCACCCGCAAGCAGTCGGGCCAGTGCGCCAGAATCTCAGCTGCTGCGCCGAGCCCGGCCCGCTCCATCAGAACGACGCCGGGGATCCCCACCTCGTCCACGGCCAGGCGGTCGATCGTGCGCATCTCCTGCGCGGTATACAGCGGTACGAGCCCCGGGAGCGATTCCATGTGCCAATCCTCCCAGATGCACCCCGCGCCGAAACGTCAGGATACGACGACGTCCACCTGGCCGTCGTATACCCCGGTGCCGTGGTAGACACCACGTCCGCCATCGCCCTCACCCGAAGTCCTAAGCTGGCGCACGCGTTCGCATCGCCTGATGCGCCGGCTTCCGGGGAAGTCCTCCGAGTTCACAACCGTCACGATGTCCCGGCCGCGACCGCAATCAACCTTGAGTGAATCGTCTTCGCGATTTGTCTCGTCGATGGTGATCCGATCGTCCCCACCCCGAGCTCGAATCGTTACGGGATACGTCTCGATCGTATCGGCAAATCTTGTCCCTTCAACGGTCCCTTCAAGCTGGACGAGTCGATCCGTGCCCATGCGATGACCAGTGACAAGGATTGTGTCGCCGGCCACGTATGTTCGCGCGAGTCGTGTTCGAATCGGGCCTCGCAAATCTCGATACGAAACAACGTCGCCTGACCACCCGGTCATCACGTCATTGCCTCGCCCACCGACCAACGTGTCCCCGCGTCCGGCTCTTTCGATTGCCACGATGGTGGACCGCCCACCAGAGTTCCCGTACAACACGTCGGCACCGCCACGGCCCAATAGCCGATCGCGGCCGCCAAGACCGCACATGACGTCTCGACCGCTCGTCCCGCGGAGCGTCTCTGAACGCATCGTCCCAATCACCGTGCACGACTTGCCCCCCACACGAATCGCCCGACGTCGCGATCGATGTCGAGTATCCACTCCGTCGTCGCTGCCGACCACTTCGACGGTGAATGATTGTGCGTTCCGTCGAACCGGCCACGCTGTCAGCTTGAGGTCGAGTACGCCAAGCGCTGGAATTGTTGGAACTGTGCAGATCACCGTACGATGCGCCGTCGAGTCGCAGTCAATGCCACCGATTGTTGCGCGAGGAACGAACAGCCCCCTCGATGTGCTGACACGAATCACGCGATTGCTATCCGGGGTGCTCCCGAAGTTTGCTACCGGAATCGTCCAGCGCTCGGGGTGATTGATAAAGGCAAAGGGCGTATCCACCCAATAGCCTGTGACTCCGGCGCTTCGAACGGACGTCGCAGTGCCCTCCTCAGGATTGAGGATCAGCGCTACCGCGTGAACTTCACCGATCGACGACCCTGCTGGCGTTCCACCGGCGCACACTGGTGGTAATTCTGTGCCAGTGCAGGTCGCTTTCGGTGCCGTGACGAGCAGTTTCCAGGTTCCCGTCATCGATTCCCCCTCAAAGGCCGACAGTGCCTCAACCGGCTTGAAAGTCTTGCGGCGAAGGCGAGGACGACCGCCAGTCCCTGTGCATCGCGGCGCACCGTTTGCACCAACCTGCAGCGTCGCAGAATCCGAAAACCCAAACCCGGTCTCGGCGGGAGTTACGAATACGTCGTGAGCTTTCGCGTCTGTGGCTGTACATAGACCTCGCACAAGGTCTACGGTCGTTCCAGCTGGCGACCGTAATGAGATTGTCAGGTCCGGGCTATCAATCAGGCCATAGCCAACCAGACGTAGATTGCGAACATGCAGCGACGATACAAATCCACTTGCCGTCACCTCGAACGGGATGGCCGCGCGCCCACCAACAACGATGTCGAATGGCTTGGTGCCAGCACCCGAACTTGGCCGCACCTTGTGCACGACCGCTGTCGGCTCTGGATCGGCGCTGAGAATCCCGGCTGACGTACCACTGCGAGATGACGCGCCAGCCCTAATTGCGACGAGTAGTGCGGAGCTCACAAGAACGCCAACCGCAATCAAGGTCAGCCACATGATCCTGCGACGAGACTCGGTGCGCATGATGTCCCCCACCGATTCGAGTGCAATAGCGCGGACTCTATACCCCCCCCGGGGGCGTGGGGCCTATTCCTACGTGCAGCCGCTGCGCAGCTGGTCGACGGCCGCGCGGATCACTCCATGATCGAATCCGCGCCCCGCAAGAAAGCGTTCGATTCGGGCGCGCTCGGCAGGGTCGTCGAGAGAACGATCACGCAGGCGGCGCGCTGCCAGCTCACGGCAGACCTCGATCTGGCCGTCGCGATCACCGCCGTCCGACTCCAGCTCATCAATGATCTCGCGATCGATCCCGCGCATTGCCAGGTCACGGCGGATCCGGCGGGGACCGTGGCCGCGACGGCTGCGGGCTCCGGTGAATGCTTCGGCGTAGCGGCGGTCGTTGACCAGGCCCTGCCGCTCGCATTCGGCGACGGTCAGCTCGACGAGTGGTTCGGGAGCACCACCGCCCTTCAACCGCTCAGCCAGCTCGTGGCGGGTCAGGGCTCGACGCGTGGCAATCACCACAGCTCGCTGCATCAGCTCGGTCTCGGCCAGCCGCTCGCCGAGATGCTCGAATGCGGCCTCATCCAACTCACAGCCACGGTACAGGCGAAACTCGGCGACCAGTGTTTCGTCGCACTCCGCCCACGGCTCGCCATCGAACTCGACGATCACGCGCCGGGCACGGTTGGCGCCCTTCTCTGGTCGTGCGAGTCGTGTGACGGTTGGCATGCACCAATTGTGGCACTGCCCCATGTCACATGCGTGTCACGCGGCCGTTTGCCGGTGTCAACGAAGTGGTACAGATCCCGTCATGCGACGCTACTGGATGATTATGCTCGGCCTGATCCTGTTCGGAGCGGCGATGGTCGTTCCGATGGTGCAGTTCGCCGACCTGGCAGAACCCGACACCACGGCACGCTTCCAGTTTCTGTCACTGGGGATCCCGGTCGGCATCGTGCTGATTCTTCTGGGCTGGTTTCGCAGGAACCGGGGGATTGCCCCCTCATCGGGCGATCGGGAGTTGACCGCACGGAGCGACGGCAGCGGCGCCGATACCGAATCCAACGCTCACCAAGGAAACTCACGCCAACGAGTGCCCCGACCCGTCAAGCTGGTCCTCGCTGGCTGCATCACCGCGGTCGTCGTCTTCCTGCTCCTCAAAGGCGCGGTCCTCGACCTGGCCATCTTCAACTTCATGTCATAACCCGGATTGCCGACGCGCCAGTCAGCGGTGCCCGGATCTACTCGACTGTAACGGTCTTTGCCAGGTTGCGGGGCTGGTCGACGTTGAGGCCGCGCATGCTGGCGATGTGGTAGCTCAGCACCTGCAACGGCACCACTGCGAGCAGCGGCGACAGCTCGTTTCGAACCTTGGGGATCGTGATCACGTTGTCGGCGTGATTGAGGATGTCGGTGTTGCCCTCGCTGGCAACGGCGATCACCTGTGATCCACGTGCGCGGACTTCCTGCACGTTCGAGACGATCTTCTCGTAGACGTGGCTGTCGGTGCAGACGGCGACGGTTGGTGTCGTCTCATCGAGCAGCGCGATCGGACCGTGCTTCATCTCGCCGGCCGCATACGCGTCGGTCGGGATGTAGCTGATCTCCTTCAGCTTCAGTGCGCCCTCCAGGCAGACCGGAAGACCAACGTGGCGCCCGATGTACATGAAGAAGTTGCGTTCGAAGTACTGCGAGGCAATGTCCTTGATGTTCTGCTGCCACGGCTCGCTGTCCAGCATCACGCGGAGCAGGTCAGGAATTCGGTGCAGCTCGTCAACGACGATCTCATGGTCTTCGGCCTGCATCGAACCGCGCTGCTCAGCGAAATACAGCGCCAGAATTGCGAACGCCATCACCTGCGCAACGTGCGTCTTGGTGGCAGCGACACCGATCTCGAGACCGGCTCGCGTGTAGAACGTTCCGTCAGAGACACGCGTTGCCTGGCTGCCGAGAATGTTCGTTACTGCGAGCACATGGGCGCCACAGATCCGCGCCTTCTCCATTGCTGCCAGCGTGTCAGCTGTCTCGCCCGACTGCGTGACCCCAATGACCAGCGTGTTGTCGCCCACCGGCACATCGCGGTATCGCCACTCACTGGCCAGGTCGACATCAACCGGCATCCCGGCCCAGGTCTCGAACAGATACCGGCCCACAAGACCGGCGTGGTACGAGGTGCCACAGCCGAGAATGACCACGCGCTCGAAGCTGCGTGCAAGCTCGGGGGTGATACCGGTCTCGTCGATGGTTGCCGGAGCGCCCTTGCGCAGTCGCTCACCGAGTGTATTTTCGAGGGCCTCGGGCTGCTCGAAGATCTCCTTGAGCATGAACGTTTCGTAGCCGGCCTTCTCGGCAGCGTCGTCATCCCAGTCCACCTGGGTGACCTCGCGGGTCAGCTCGCCGCTTTCCATGTTGAGGAAACGCGCACCAGCTGGCGTCACGACAACGATGTCGCCGTCCTCGATCAGCTGAACATCCTTGGTCCACTTGAGGAAGGCAGCGATTGCAGAGGCGATGTAGGTCTCGCCGTCGCCAACGCCGATGACCAGTGGGCACTGCTTGCGCGCGCCGACCAGCGTGTCGGGGTGGTCGGTGTGCATGACGACGATCGCGAAGTGCCCTTCCAGCTGCCGATACGTTGCCTTGAC
>CAYNNW010000005.1:10021-18013 GCA_964398435.1 uncultured Gaiellales bacterium
TCTTGCTGTCCTTGACGGCCTCGATCAGATCACCGGTGTACGCACGCTCGACCAGGAACGGAACGACCTCTGCGTCGGTCTCGCCCTTGAACTCGAAGCCGTCGGCTGCCAGCTCCTCACGAAGCTGAACGTAGTTCTCGATGATGCCGTTGAGCACCACGGTGATCTTGCCTGAGGAATCGGGGATCGGATGCGCATTGCGCTCTGCCGGTCGCCCGTGTGTTGCCCAGCGCGTATGACCGATACCGGTGGTCGCCGGACGAAGCTCCTCGCCGACCGCTTCGCGCAGCTTGGCGAGGTTGCCGACTGCCCGGATCACCTCGACGGTGCCGGAATCGTTGTCGAGCAGCGAGATGCCGGCTGAGTCGTACCCGCGGTATTCCAGTCGCTCGAGTCCCTCGAGCAGAATCCTGTCGCAGGCCTTTGGGCCGACGTATCCGATGATGCCGCACATGTGTGGCGCCTACCTCCAGCGTTGGGCCAATGCGTTGCCCGCGCACGCGGTTGTTGGGGAACGGGTACAGGATACCGTGCGGGGTGCGGGTCGTGCCGCGCGCACGGAGGGCATCGTGGCCCGGCGGGGCCGCTTCTGCCGGTCCAGCCGGGTCAGCCCGCAGCGCTGGGAGCGCCGCTGAGGGTCTGCTGCACCAGTTCGCACAGCTCGGTGACGTACTGCTCGCAGACGTCGACCGTCGGCCCCTCAACCATCACGCGAACGAGTGGCTCGGTGCCTGAGGCGCGCAGGACAACTCGTCCGCTGTCGCCAAGCTCATTCTCAACGCGCTCAACGCCCGACCAGATCGCAGCTGCATCATCCAGCCCGGCCTTGTCGGCAACAGCAACGTTTCGCAGTACCTGCGGAAGGCGGGTGACAACGCGTGACGCTTCGGACGCCGTCGTGCCGCGCCGGGCAACGGCCGCGAGCAGCAGCAGCGCAGTGGCGATCCCGTCGCCGGTGCCCTGCACGCCGGTGTAGATCACGTGGCCGGACTGTTCACCGCCCAGTGATGCACCGGTCTCGCGCATGCGGGCGGCAACGTAGCGGTCACCAACGCCACAGGTCTCGACGCTGATGCCGTGTTCGCTCATCGACTTGTGCAGCCCGAGGTTACTCATCGTCGTGCAGACAATGCGGTCGCCGTCGAGGCGTCCCTGCTGCTGCAGATCGATGGCCAGCAGTCCAAGGATCGTGTCACCGTCGATCTCGTCGCCATGCTCGTCGACGGCAACCAGTCGATCGGCGTCGCCGTCGAAGGCAAGCCCGATGTCGTAGCCACCCTGTCGCACGGCGGTCTGCAGCAGCGCAACGTCAGTGGACCCGCAGCCGCGATTGATATTCGTTCCATCAGCCGCCGTACCGACGTAGTCGGCGCGGATCCCGGCGTGCTGGAAGACAACGCCGGCAGCCGGCCAGGCTGCACCGTTGGCGCAGTCGACCATCACGCGAAGGTCGCGAACGCGATCATCGAGCAGCGGGCCGATTCTGTGCAGGATTTCGCCGGCATAGACGACCCGCGCATCGTTACGGGTTGAGAACCAGCCAACGTTGTCGCCATCGACGAGTGTCTGGACCTCGACGTGCAGCAGGTGCTCGATCTGCTCTTCCTGATCGTCACTCAGCTTGCAGCTGTTGGGGCCGAACAGCTTGATGCCGTTATCGTGGAACGGGTTGTGCGATGCGCTGATCACAACGCCGAGATCGGCGTGCTCCAGGTCGACGAGCATTGCCACGGCAGGCGTCGGCACAATGCCCAGCGAGACCGGCTCTCCGCCAACGCTGGAGACACCTGCCGAGAATGCCGCCTCGAGCATCGCCCCCGAGCGGCGGGTGTCGCGACCGACCAGCACGCGCGGGTGCTTGGGGTTGCGGGCAAGCGAACTGACCCAGATCGTGGCTGCCCGGCCCATGGCGAGGGCGAGCTCGCAGGTGAGGTCGCGGTTGGCAACCCCTCGAATTCCGTCTGTGCCGAAGTACTGGCGAGCCATGAACCCGGCCGCCTAGCGCTTGCTGAACTGCGAGCGCTTGCGGGCCTTCTTGAGACCGGCCTTCTTGCGCTCAACCTGACGAGCGTCGAGCTTGAGCAGCCCGCGGCTCTTCAGCTGCTGACGGACACCGGGATGAATCTCGGAGAGCGCCTTGGCGATGCCGTGGCGAAGCGCGCCGGACTGCGACGATGCTCCACCGCCGTGCAGTCGCGCCTTGACGTCCCACGATCCAACGGCACCGACGAGTGTCATCGGCTCCATCACAGCTGTGCGTGATCCGAAGCGCGGGAAGTACTCCTCAAGCGTGCGGCCGTTGATCGTGAACACGCCGGTGCCCGGTGTGACGATGACGCGTGCAACCGACGTCTTGCGCTTGCCGGTCGCGAGGTATCGCGCATCCTTGGCAGGCTTGGTGACGATGGCGCGAAGCTCTTCCTCGGTCGGCCCCTGGGGCTCCTCGGGAGCGTCGTCGCCCTCGGCAGCAGCCTCATCGGCCACCGCATCAACGTCGACGTCGGCCTCGGCCGAAACGTCAGCATCTCCGGTCTCAGCATCAGCTGCGACATCGACTGCTGCGTCTTCAGTGGCGACTACCTCTTCGGCAGCGGCCTCTGTCTCAACCTCGGCCTTGTCGTCATCAAACATCACGGTGTGGGCTCCTCGCGGTCAGTGCGGTGGTGGGAAAGGGTTCAGGCGCTCTTGCCGGGAACGGGCAGCGGCTTGGGCGAGTGGTTGTCGTGCGGGTGCTCGGTGCCGGTGTAGATGCGCAGCTTGGTCAGCTGGGCACGACCCAGGCGGTTACGAGGCATCATTCCGCGCACGGCCTTGCGGATGACGTCCTCCGGCTTGCGCTCCAGCATCTCAGCAAGCGTTCGCGAGCGGATACCGCCCGGGTAGCCGGAGTGGCGCCAGTACTTCTTGGCCTGCATCTTTCGACCCGTCACGTGGATCTTGTCGCAGTTGAGCACGATGACGTAGTCGCCAACATCGACGTGCGGCGCATACTGCGGCTTGTTCTTGCCGCGCAGCGTGTCGGCAATGCGGGTGGCGAGCCGGCCAAGGGTCTCGTCGGTCGCATCGACGACGTACCAGTCGGCCTTCATTTCGCTCATCTTGGGGCTGTAGGTCTTCATTCGTCCTCGTCGCACTCTCGCGTCGGTGATCCGGGCCGCACAATCGATGGGAACGATGCGCGGGCACGCGTACTGCCGCCATACGGTCGTCAGCAGCGGGCAACGATACCCCACACCGACGTACGCTGTCGAGGTACGACAGCTCCGCGACCCTCCGCCGAGCAGCGGTGGATGACCGCCAAGCGGCGGTGGATGACCGCCAAGCGGCGGTTCAGCTTCGGGCACGCACTGCCGATACAGGAACCAGGGGCTGTGGGCCAGAACGGCGAACGCCCATTGAGTGGTCAGTATGGGACGAACGATCGACACCAGTCGCCGCGGCCGCGGATCCACGCAGCGCACAGACCTTCGGGTCGCTGCATTCGGGATCGCGGCATGCCTGGCTGCGCTGATGGCCCCCGCTGGCGGATTTGGTGGCGCAACCGACTCACAGATCGTCGGCACGACCGTGGAGCCGGTTGTCACGATTACCCCACCGACATCGATCAACTCCAGTCCGGCACCGGCAAACTCACCCACCTGGCAGTCCGGGTCACCCGGCCGGCTCAGCCTCGGTGAACTGCGCGGCACCGAGTACGCCCGCGCCTCGCTGACCTGGAAGATCATGACCAATTCACCCGCCGGCTATACGCTGCAACTTGCAAACACCCGCACGTCAGGATCAGTGCTGCAGACATCGCAGGGAGACGAGTACCCGGACATGGGCAGCCAGCCCAAGGCACTCAACCTCGACGCCTCGGCATTCGGCATTGCGGTTGGCAATGGCAGCTCACACAACGAAGCCGCTGCCGCCTACTCGGGGTCACCGTGGGGAACGACCGGATCGGGCGGCACCCAGGGCACGCTCTTTCGCGGAGTTCCATCAGCGGGAACGACGATTGCCGGTCGGGTCGGCCCCGTGACCGACGACCCGGTGACAGTGACATTCGCCTCGACACTGGCAGCGCTGGACCCGATCACCCGCGGATCCTTCAACGGATCAGTGCGGATGACCGCGACGACACTGTAGCGATGGCCGCGCGCTGCGATCGGTCGCAGCCGCGACCCCTAGCCGCGGATGATGCGCAGGCCCTTGACCAGGTCGTCCGCAAGTCGGCCAAGTGTTGAGGCGCCGAGGTCAGCGGCTCGAACCGCCTCGTCCCCAGCCCCGTGAAGCACGGTCTCGACGACCGGAGCCGCAGTATCACTGGCGAGCGGCGCAATCCTGCTGATCGCTTCAGTTGATGTGTGAACGACCGGCGCTGCCGCGGTCGCAGCAGCCGCCGCCGCGTCATCGACAACCGGTGCAATGCGACTTGCCAGTGCATCGTGCAGCGCAGCTGCAGCACCAGCATGATCACCGCCTTCGACGAGCGCGCGGGCAAGCAGCCCGTCAACACCCTCGCCGGTGGCAGCTGCACGCCTGGACACAGCATCGGCGAGCACCTCGGTGCGCGTCTGCGGGTCAACGTTCTGCAGGCCGCGCAGCGCGTGTGCCAGGAAATCAGTGTTGGCGTCGACGGCGGCGACAGGAGGTGCGACCGGCGGAGCAGCAACGGCATTGATGCCGAGCGCCCGTGCCAACAACCCACCGTCGGCAGCGGCGTCGGCCACCGGCGTCGCTACGAACTCGGCCCCCGGAACAGCAGCTGCTCCCGGCACAACCGGTGCCGTCGGTGCCATTGCCGTTGCAGCCTCGGCGACGGTGCCTCGGAGTGTGGCCGCAGTCTCAGGCGTAACCGCTCCACGCGACTCCAGAAAACCAACCAGACGATCCCCCGCTGTCCGCACGGCCCCAGGCGCACGCGCCTCGACCTGCTCCGCGGCGCGAGCACGCGATCGCGCCCACATCGCATCGCGCGCCTCGGGGCTGCCAAGCAGCCGTGTTCTCCAATCCGACATCTGCGTCCCTTTCCCCATGGGATTCGTCCGTACCGTGTTGTCGCATTCGACGCGACCACCCGTTTCATGGGAACCGGCGCTGCCGACCGCTTCCGAACGTTTCGCCGTGCCGGTACGACGGGAACCACCGCTCAATGGGCACGCGCACGACACGTCGACTGGTGCGGCCGCGCCTCAGCGTCGCTGCACCGATTCTGGGTGCGGCGATGACGATCCTGGTGACGCCGGCAGCGGCCCGCGAACCGATCCCCCCAGCTGGAACCGGCGCGACCACCACATCCAGCGCGGACATCGAACGACGGATTGAACGCGATATTCCGGTGGACGGCTCACTCCGCGTGTCACCGACCGTCATCTCGACAACACGATCAGCTGGCAATCAGCAGACGGTCCGACTGACAGTCAAAAACCGAAGCACCGAACCCGTGGCGATGCGCCTGGTTCCCGTGTCGATTACGCCCACTGCACCCGGCAGCCGCACGACGTATCGCATTGCTGCAGCATCGCCACCGACCTGGTTGAAGCCGGCAGCAGCGACGCTGCGGCTCGCAGCGCAGGAGACCGCCACGATCCCCGTTACGATCACCCCCCCAGACAGCACGGACCGTACGGCAGTGATCGGCGGCCTGGCATTTCGACAGGATGCGAACGGCGCAACAACCGCATCAGCAGCCGGTTCGAAGGTAGGTGTCGAGGTCGAAATCGTCATTCCGATCATCGTTGAACCCCGCTCCATCCGCCACGGGGCGGTATCGCTGTCGACCATGTCAGCTCACCGGGTGATTCGAACCAGGCGCCCCTGGCGCGCGCGATCAACGGCGTCCAATTCCTCCCCGATTCCGGTGCGGATTGCCGGGTCGATCACGGTGAGATCGCTGATGGGCGGTCGAATCGCCACAATTCCGATCGAGTCGGGAACCGTGTTGCAGTCCGGCCGCGCGTCGCTCGAGGCACGGTGGCGACGCACACCACGGACCGGGGTGTATCGATGGCGTACGCGGCTGCGAACAACTGCAGCCGACGGCTCGCCTCGGTCGATCGCGATCCGGCACGGTCAGCAGAGCGGTGTGCTGATCGTCCTGCCTCCGTGGTGGTGGTGGTTCGTCGCGGTGACCATCGTGACGGTCGCGAGCGAGATCCAGCGCCGGCGTCGCAATCGCGAAATTGACGAGGTGTTCGACGAGTTCGACCTGCCGTCGTCAGATGACGGTTGAGTAACGTTCGCTGTGCTACTGACGATCAGCCACGAAGCGCGTGCTGGTAGGTCAGGCTCGACACCGGCTTGAACGTCCCGTCGATTCCTGGGAATCCATCCGAGTTGTATGGAAACGCCGCAAACGACGTGCCGGTAACGATGGCCTTGACGCTTGAAGACCCGGGCTCGACGTGGTTCAGGTGTGCGTGCGATGCGACCGCGTCGACTGCACCGGACGGGGTTCGCGTGACCGCCTGCGTCAGCTCGTAGGTGCGGGGCTGCAACTCGACAACGGCGATGGTTGCGTCGCCACCGCCCAGGCTTCGAGCCATGTCTGACGCACGACGAATCGCCTTGGGCAGCGAGCCTTCAACGGTTCGAACCTCGCCGGGCAGTGTGCCGGTCTTGCGAAAGACGGGGAGGCGGGCTGTTGTCGTGCCGAAGTTGAGCACCGCGGTTGCGATGGGCACATTCTCGATCTTCATCTGAACTCCTGTGGACATCCCGCGCGGTGGGGTGCCGTATTCGGGAACGGCTCGGCGGGGCATCGATACGATCGCACCCCTCGTGCACGTGGGCCAGCTGCGCAGCTGGCAACGGCGCGCCAGTCCGCAATGATGTCCCGCTGCGGCCTCGCGCTCTCAGAACATCGATGGTGGCGCATCAGCGCCCGCCGGCGCTGCCGTGGGGGGCGCAGATTCGGCATCCACGTCCGGCGCGTGTGGCACCGCCCCGGAATCACCTGCAGCGTCTGTAAATGCCTCGGTCTCAGCAGTCACGGCCTCGATCTCGTCGTCACCGAGGCGCAACTTCTCGATGCGCGCTGCCGCCGCATCGAGCTTCTTCTGACACCAGGCATGCAGCGCTTCACCACGCTCCCAGAGCGCAATCGCATCGTCCAGCCCCGTATGCTGATCCTCCAGGCGGGCAACGACCTGCTCGAGTTCGGCCTGCGCCTCCTCGAACGACAGCTCGGATACCTCGCGCCACGCCGGGGGATCGACTGACTGTCCGGGCTCGCTGCTGCTGTTGCTGCTGCTCGTCACGCTACTGCTCCTGTGTGTCACCGCCCGCCCCGATCTGGGCAGGGAGCGATCCGTCGCTGAATTGAATCATAACGCGATTCGCCGCTTCGGCCTGTGCGACGGTGCGAATTGTTGATCCCCCATCAGCACTTCGCACGATTGCGTACCCACGTGCGAGCACAGCCCGGGGGGAGAGGGCGCGCAGCCGAAGCCCGGCAGTGTCGTTGTTCGCCAGGCAGCGTCGGTACAGCGCACTTCCTGCCAGCCCGAGTGCCCGCTGACGTGATGCAGTCATCATGGTGGCGACGTCAACCCGACGCTGAATGACCATCGAGCCGCGCGCGTGCGCCGATGCGAGTTGCTGGCGATGGTGGCGACCAACGATCGCCACCTGCTGACGGGCACGACGTTGCAGTCCGGCCACGTAGCGCACGCGATCGAGCACGACCTGGGCCGGCGAGCGACGCCGCACGCGCTGGGCAAGTTCTTCCAGCCGCAGTGCACGGCGACTCACGTGCTCTTCACCTCGCCTGCGAAGTGCCGTCGACGCACGATCGAGCGAGCCGACAAGCTCCGCATAGTCGGGAACCACCGTACGTGCCGCCGCCGTCGGCGTCGAGACACGAAGGTCCGCAACGTGGTCCGACAGTGGGCTGTCCTTTTCGTGCCCGATCGCACTGACCACGGGCACGTTGCTCGCGGCGATCTCTCGGCAGACACGCTCGTCACTGAATGGAAGGACGTCCTCGAAGGCGCCGCCACCACGCGTGAC
>CAYNNW010000006.1:0-8522 GCA_964398435.1 uncultured Gaiellales bacterium
CGTGCCCACATTGACTGGGCTCGCCCGGACATCGTGATCTGGCTGCCCTCGACATTCGCGCACGAGATGTCCGAAGACTGGCGCAGGGGCGTGGAGCAGGCATTCGGTGACACGGCCTCCTCCGTCTTCATCAACTATCCCGCAGAAATCAACTTCGCCACCAGCGTTGCAACCGGGATGGAGTCTCTTCGTCTTGTTCTCGCGGGAATTGCTGACCACGGAGGACACCATCGCGTCTTGCTCGGCGGCCACAGTCAAGGCGCGTGGGTCATCGGCGATGCGATGTCAGACCCGACCCTGAGGCGCGCAATCGACCGGGCAATTCTATTTGGAAATCCGGGCCCCGCAGCCCACCACTACACCGATCGCACCGATCCCAAGGTCGTCGAGATCAACGATGCCAGCGATGCCATTACGTACCCGATTCTCGATCGCGAGGAGATGCTCGAGGGTACTGAACAGATTTCACGGAGCCAGTGGCTGGACGGTGGTCTGGACATGCTCAAGGTTGCATGGCGAAACCCGAAGCAGGCCGCATACATCATTGCCCGCGAGGGCGATCCCGATCGCTGGGGCGGTCAGCGCGACCCACACCATTACGAGGAGCTGTTTGGCGACGGAGCCCGCTGGCTCAAGGACGGCGCCCTGTAGACGTCCGACTCAGTTGTCGGTGGGCGCACCGTGAGTCGGCCGACTCGTCGGCGTCGGGATCACGACAGTTACGCTCGGTCCGGGAGGTACAACCGTGACCGACGGGCCCTCGGGATCAGATACGTCGAGCGGTGGCTCCCCCGGGGGGAGTGGCACGACCGTAATCTCGGGGCCAGGCGGAACCACGGTATCGGTGGGCCCAGGAGGCGACACGGTTACCGATGGCCCTTCAGATCCGGGTGGAACGGCCGTCACCGAAGGCCCGTCAGGCTCTGACAGATCGACTGGTGGTCGATTAGTGTCCGAACACCCGGCCAAGACCAGTGCACCCAAGCCGGCTGCACTCCCCAGAGCGGCTATGCGCGCCCAGGCGCGACCGGCAGTCTGATCAATTGAACCGATATACCGCGATGCGACTGCCGCTCCGCGCATCGATGTCCCAGCATCGTGTACAAGTGCGCGAAACGCACCCGAGATTCCTGCGATTCCCATTCCTGTCCCACCTGATCTGAGTCGTGTTCGCCCGACTGTCTATCGAGCAACACGAGGGTCCGGTTTCGACAGCACTGTCGGGGGCAGCGGGTGCAGGAATGTCAGCGTGCGCCGCGCCCCTTCCAGGTCTCCGGATACCAGCGCACCACCTGAACCCGTCGCCACAGGTACGGGAATGGAGCAACCAGTGCGTGCATCATCCTCGTAAACGGAATCAGCATGACAAAGACCCAGGCGTTGACGATGTGGAACTTGATCTCCCACGGCATCACAGCGATGTAATCCGGATCAGGCTGGAAGGTCACGAGCGACCACACATACGGCGTTGCCGTGGTGGTGAACCACTGCGAGCCCCAGGGATAGCGAACCGCAACGACCATTCCACTGATGATCTGAATCATCAGCACCGCGTACAGCAGCACATCCATCCGGTTCGTAACGGCACGTACCTTTTCATTGGTCATGCGCCGAACCAGAATCTGCGCAAGCCCAAAGAACGCCATCAGCGCAGCCGCGAAGCCAGTGACCTCCAGAATGGTCAACCGCAGCTCCTGGCCATTCCAGATCTGCAGTCCGCGCGGAATGAGCAACGCCACCATGTGGCCTGCAAGCACCCAGAGAATGCCGTAGTGAAATGGCACCAGGCCCCAAAAGTGCTTTCGGTTCTCAAGAAACTGCGTCGAGAGGCTCGACACCGAGAAACCGCGCATCGAATATCGCGCAATGCTGCCGATGAAGAACACCGCGATTGCGGCATACGCCAGGTAGACGAACAGCCACTGGTCAGCAGTACTTACCTTGTACACGACTCAACCTTCCCTCTGGTCGGGAGACTTGGGAATGACATCTGCAACCGGGCCGAGCGAAGAGCGAGGCATCGGATCAGCAACACCGTCGAGGGCAGCTGGCCGGCCGAATGCCCGGTTTCCACCCTCGCCACGCTTCGGCTTGAGATTGAAGCCGCCGCCCATGAATTCCATGGGAGCCTGCTGAACTGGCGCAGCCGTGACTGGTCCGTCACCCTTGCCGACGAACTCACCCCATGGGCGCGCGCCATCTTCAGCCATAACAGCTTCGGCTTCAGCAATATCGTCACGCGAGGCGCGCAGGAGCACGGCCTCGCGCAGTCCGATCATCAACTCGACCCACGGACTCGAGGACTTGGTCAGCGAGTCGATCATTCGGGTCATTGCCGGGAGCACGGCACGCGCAGCCAGCCGCGACGACTCGGCAGGCGGCATTGCAGCCAGCAGCGGCAGCACGTGGGTGATGTGATCGGGAAGCTCAACGTGCTCGGGAATTCCGTACTGCGCAAGAAGCTCACGCAGGAATGCCATGAACGCGCCCCTGTCGTACTCCTCACCAAACAGATGCCAGCCAATCTCCAGCGAGCAGGTCGGATTCAGATCGAACGCCTGCGTGTAGCTCTCCTCGAGCTCGTGCACGGTCTCGGTTCCCGCCCACGCTGAGAAGTTGCGCATTGCGGCAACCTGCCGATCACGCCCTCCCAGTGCGTCGAGCGCTTCGGCAGCCATCGCAATCCGAACCCGGTACGTCTCGTTGGGGTACGCCAGCGTTCGCGAGAGCGCGTAGTACTGGTCGAGCATCTCGCTATCGCGTGGTTCGACCACATTGGTGATCGGCATTCCATGCTCGTCGCGCTCAAATGGCTCGTCGATGGTTGAGTAGTCGATCGGTCGATCGGCCGCATCGTCACCCCAGGATGCCCGCCAGTTGGGATCGGAGCGCATGCTCACCACCCCCGCTTCGGTGCATCCACGAATCCAAAGCCACTGCTGGCCTTGGCGTTGTACGGATCGTCGATCAGCTCGACAGCTTCCTCGCGATGCATTGGCGGGAAGACATAGCGGTCGTCAACCGTGCACAGCGACGTGAGGTAGTAAATGGCCTCGGCCTCCTCCTCCGTGCAGTCCGCCTCGCGCAACATTCGCGCCGAGGTCTCGGCATCGACGTCGCCCACCGTAATCGCTCGGCGATACCAGCGGATGGCCTTCTGCTTGCGCAGCGCATAGACCACAGAGTCCCGGTCACCGGCCCCGAGGAGCTTGGTCAGGTAATCGACCGATACCCGCGACTCGTTGATGTCGTGGAACAGGTCGCCCGAGACGTGATCGAGCGTGTCGCCATTCTTGGTCGACTGCACAGGCGACATCGGCGGCACGTAGAAGAGCATCGGCAGAGTTCGATACTCGATGTGGGGTGGCAGCGCCAGCTTCCACTCCTTGACGAACTTGTATACGGGCGACTGCTGCGCCGACTCAATTACCTCGTCGTGCAGCCCGTTGGCCTTGGCACCGGCAATGACGGCCGGGTCGTGCGGATTGAGTATCAACGATCGCTGACCTTCGACCAGCTGGTCCTCAGGAAGCTGCGCAACCTCATCAATTCGCGATGCGTCGTACAGCAGGATTCCGAGATAGCGAATTCGCCCTACACACGAGTGGAAGCAGGCGGGAGCCTGACCGGTTTCAAGGCGCGGGAAGCAGAGAATGCACTTCTCGCTCTTACCTGTCTTCCAGTTGAAGTAGACCTTCTTGTACGGGCAGGCCGCAACGCAGCTGCGCCAGGCGCGACACCGCTTCTGATCAACAAGCACGATTCCGTCGTCGCCACGCTTGTGCAATGCGCCTGATGGGCAGGACGCGACGCATGATGGGTTGAGGCAGTGGTTGCAGATCCGCGGCAGGTAGAAGAACACGAGGTTTTCAACTGCCAGCATCTGGTTTCGCTGATCCTCAGTCAGATGCTGCACGTTCGGGTCGTTGTGCGCATACACGGGTGACCCCGAGAGGTCGTCGTCCCAGTTCGGACCGGCCTCGACGTCGATGTACTCACCGGTGACCATCGAGATCGGCTTGGCAGTTGGCTGATCGTCGCCCTCTGGCGCATTGAACAGGTTCTGGTAGTCGTATGTCCACGGCTCGTAGTAGTCGTCCATCGTGGGCATGTTGGGGTGATGGAAGATGTTGGCGAAGACCTTGCCGCGCGATGTTGAGCGCAGCTTCATCTCGCCGTTTTCAATCTTCCATCCGCCCTGGTACCTGTCCTGGTCTTCCCAACGCGTCGGATAGCCGGTACCCGGCTTCGTCTCAACGTTGTTCCACCACATGTACTCAGTGCCCTTGCGGTCGGTCCATATGTTCTTGCAGGCAATGCTGCAGGTATGGCAACCGATGCACTTGTCGAGATGGAAGACCATCGCCATGTGCATTCGAACGTCCATCGTCAATTGCTCCTTCCGGGGCGCATCGCCCCGATGACTTCGCGTGATGGGTGTGGACCGTCAGTCACCATCGGCTTACCAGATCAGTGCGGGTAGCTTGCGCACCATGATGTGCGTGTCGCGGTTGCAGCCAATCGGGCCCCAGTAGTTGAAGTGGTAGGTGAACTGACCGTAGCCACCTGCCATCAGATTGGGCTTCAATCGCACCCGCGTCAGGCTGTTGTGTCCACCGGCTCGCTTGTTACCGCGAATCGGCGACTTTGGCACCGAATAGGTTCGTTCCGGCGAGTGGTACTGGATGCAGATTCCACGAGGCAGACGATGGCTGACGACTGCACGGGTTACGACGACGCCGTTGTCGTTGTACGCCTCAACCCAGTCGTTGTCATTGATACCCAGCTCGGCGGCATCTTTCTCGTTCAACCAGAGCGGCTCAACGCCGCGCGACAACGTCGACATCCGCTGCGTATCTCCGTACGTTGAGTGGATGTGCCACTTGCCGTGCGGCGTCAGGTAATTGAGCATCTTCGAGTTGCCCTCGGGCGTTGTGAATTCGAGGTCCCGATACTCAGTGGGCAACGGCTTCGGCTTGTACGTGGGCAGATGCTCGCCGTACTGCAGATACATCGGATGGTCGAGGTAGAAGTGCTGACGCCCGGTCAACGTTCGCCACGGCACCAGATTCTCTTTGTTGTAGGTGAATGGCGAGTAGGCACGGCCGCCCTCAACAAGCCCCGACCACATGGGGCTGTTGATGAATCGTCGCGGCTGAGCCTGCAGATCCTTGTAGTTGTACCGCGTGTCTTTTGACCCCTCGACGAGGTGGGTCAACTTGAGCCCCGTCTTCTTCTCCATGTTCTCGTAGGAGCGGTGAGAGAGCTTGCCGTTGGTCACCGTTGCGAATCGAAGAATGGTGTTGCACACCTCTTCGTCCTCGCGCAGTGAGACGTACGTGTTGCCGTCCCACTTCTGAACCGGCGAATCAATGCAGGCCTCGTCGTATTCGTCCTCGATGGCATATGACGTTCCGTGCGCCGCCAACCCACCATTTCGCGCAAGGTGCCCGAACGAGATGAACTGGTTGTACAGGTTCGTGTAGTCGCGCTCGACGACCTTGAGGCCGGGCATTGTCTTGCCCGGGATTGCCTCACACTCACCGGCACGCCAGTCGGCGAGCTCCGGCTGCGCAATTTCAGCAGGGCTGTCGTGGGCCAGCGGGGCCGCAACGATGTCACGAATCTTCCCACTGAAGTGATTGGGTGCAAGCTCGCTGAATCGCTTGGCGATACTGCGGAAGATCTGCCAGTCGCTCTTCGATTCCCAACATGGACGGACAGCCACCGACAACGGGTGGATAAAGCTGTGCATGTCGGTCGAGTTGAGATCGGCCTTCTCGTAGAAGGTCGCTGCAGGCAACACGATGTCGCTGTACAGCGCAGATGTGTCCATGCGGAAGTTGAGATCTACGACCAGATCCATCTTGCCCTGTGGAGCATTCTGGTGCCATTCAACGGTCGAGACCGCGTCCGCACCAACATCGTCTGGTATCACCGTGTTCGAGTGAGTCCCCAGGTAGTGCTTCAGGAAGAACTCGTGGCCCTTGGCGCTGGACATGAGTGCGTTGCCACGCCAGATGAACCAGACGCGCGGCCAATTCTCCGGTGCGTCAGGATCGTCGATCGAGAACTTCAGATCGCCGGACTTGAGCCGCTCAACAACGTTGTCGACAACCTCGGAATCCGAGGATGCTCCGGCAGCTTCGGCGGTCTTGACCACGTCGAGCGGACTCTCGTTGAACTGCGGGTAGAACGGCAGCCAGCCGTTTCTGACGGCCCTCGCCTGGATGTCGATCGTGTGCCCCTGGCGCATCGAATTGTCACCCGGGCGATCGGGCACAGTGTGGTAGTCGGTAAACGACTCCTCATACCGCCACTGATCGGTGTTGACGTAGTGCCAGCTCGGCGCATTCTGCAGACGCGACGCGGGCACCCAGTCCTTACCCATGGCGATGGAACCCCAGGACTCGCCGGGCGCAAGCTTTTCCTGGCCGACATAGTGGGCCAGCCCACCACCGTTGACCCCAACACATCCGCAGAACATCAAGGCATTGATGCCCGCCCGGTACATCAGGTTCGCGTGGTACCAGTGATTGATGCCGGCGCCGATGATGATCGTGTTCTTGCCGCCGGTGTGTTCCGCGGTGGTCGCCCACTCGCGAGCAAAACGAATCAGCGTTTCGCGCCCCATTCCGGTGTACTTCTCAGCCCACGCCGGTGTATATGGCGTGTCATCGTCGTACGACGCCGGATAGGCACCGTCAAGCCCGCGATTGACACCGTACTGGGCCATCAGCAGGTCGTAGACGGTGGTAACGGTTGCGGTCGTGCCATCCTTCAGCTGCACCTTGCGAACAGGTACGCCACGCTGCAGGCGCGAGCCGTCTCCGAAGTCGTCCAGATGAACGACCACCTGACCGTCGTTCTTCTCCAGGAAGGTCAGCCGAGGATCGATCGGCGAGCCGTCGCGGCCGTCCTCCAGCTTGAGGTTCCACTTGCCGGGCTCGCCCCAGCGGTGCCCCATGCTGCCCATCGGCATCTTCGGTGCGTCAGCGGCCTCATCCCAGAACAGGAACTTCCAGTCGCCATTTTCTTCCTCGGAGTACGCCTCGACCCGGTTGGCGCGAAGCAGCTGCCCAGCCTCCCAGCCCGTGTCGTGCTGCTCGAGCTCAACGAGGTGCGGAGCGTCAGTGAATTCCTTCGTGTACTCAATGAAGTACGGAACGGGATTCTGGTGATGGAACTCAGTCAGGAGGACGTGGTTGACCGCCATCCACCAGGCGCCGTCCTGGCCTGGATTGATCGCGACCCACTCGTCGGCGTACTTCGCGACCTGGTTGAAGTCGGGCGCAAAGACCCACATCTTGGTGCCGTTGTGCCGAGCTTCCGCAGCAAAGTGCGTATCGGGCGTGCGGGTCATGTTGAGGTTCGAGCCCATCACGGCCAGCATCTTGGCGTTGTACCAGTCCGCCGATTCGGCGACGTCCGTCTGCTCGCCCCACGTCTCGGGCGATGCATTTGGAAGGTCGCAGTACCAGTCGTAGAACGAGAGCGAGAGTCCGCCCATCAGCTGCAGGAACCGTGATCCGGCTGCGTAGCTGATCATCGACATCGCGGGAATCGGCGAGAAGCCGGCCACCCGGTCGGGACCATGCGTGCGCGCCGTATCGACACAGGCGCCGGCCATGATGTCCAGCACGGTGTCCCAATTTGTTCGGCGGAATCCGCCCTTGCCGCGCGCCTGCTGCCAACGCGTGCGGCGGTCCTCGTCAGAAACCAGCCAGCGCCACGCTTCAACGGGGTCGCTGTGCAGTTCACGCGCCTCGTGCCACTGGTCAATCAGTGCCCCGCGGATGTACGGGTACTTCACGCGAAGCGGGCTGTACAGGTACCAGGAGAACGAGATGCCGCGCTGACAACCTCGAGGCTCATAGGGAGGCAACCCGTGCTCGAGCATCGGGTAATCAAGCCCCTGCAGCTCCCAGGTGACCATTCCGTTCTTGACGTAGATCATCCAGGTGCAGCCACCGGTGCAGTTGACCCCGTGGGTCGACCGCACGATCTTGTCGTGCTGCCAGCGATTTCGGTAGAACTCCTCCCAGCTCCGTTCGGTGGGATCGTGCTCGTCGCGAATCCACGCAATGTCGGCGCGTCGTGCGTCTGGTCGCTTCATGCTGCACTGCCTTCCTGGGTGTTAACTGGCATCGTGTACATAGGTGGGGTCATCAGTGGCGCTTGGCGTTATCGACCATCGTGCGACGCACTGACCTGTTTCGACCGGAGAACGCGGCGCCGATCAGCGCCAGAAAGATCAAGGTCGCAACCAGCCCCGCCGCGACCAGGTTGACCATCGAGTTTGAGCTGGCACCTCGTCCGGCCGCCGCAGCGGGTGCCTTCTTGCCAGCTGACGCCTTGGCAATGAACGCTGCCAGGTCTGCCCGCTCCTGCTCGGTCAGCGGCATTCGCTTGGGCTTGGTGTTGTATATCGGCTGCATCGTGGGCGAGCCTGGATTGATCAGCCATGCCGCCAGGCCGACCTCGCCGCCGAATTTCGTTGCTGCACCCGTCAGTGCCGGCCC
>CAYNNW010000006.1:8532-14203 GCA_964398435.1 uncultured Gaiellales bacterium
TAGATGGCGGCGCAGATGAAGATCACCGGATAGGCGGTGCTCTTCATGCTGACGACCTCGGTCTCCCATACGCCGCCGCGGCCGGCGATGTCGTGGCAGGAGATACAGGAACCAGCACCGTTCTTGAAACTGTCGTCTCCGACGAACAGCTCGCGACCACTGTTGGCATTGCCCTTGGCGGGCGCCGCTCCTGCGATCGGAACTGCAACCGCCGACACGATCAGCAGTGCGACGACCGAAGTCCACCCGAATCGGGTCATCCATTGTCGCTTGCCGCGAATGATCGACCGTGATGCTGCGCCGGAGTGGTGACCGACGACTTCTCGCACTGACATGTGCCGACTCCTGAAGATCGCAATATGCAGGCACTTCGCCGAAAGCATCGAGCCCGATGCCTTCATACCTCCCGCAAGCTACCCCGATCCTGCCTAAAACTGATCAGGGCCGCGACCACACTCGGTTTCGGTTTTTCCGCAAACTGCGCGCAGAATGCTGATGGGCCCCGATCCGTAGTGGATCGGAGCCCATCAACTCCCTACTCCTCCAGAAAAGCTGGTACGAGAAATCAGCCTGCCGGCGTCGTCTCCATGATGCGCGGCGTCTCAGGATCGAGCGGACCAATTGCCCGATACTCGTCATCGATCACCTGCATCCAGGGTGGAACGATGCCCGAGTTGTTTCCACCGGTCATCGGCGGCGGAGCATCCACTCCGACAACAAAGTTCGTCGCACCCTCAAGCCCGTATACGGGAGGAAGGTCCGGGTTTGCCACGAGGTGGAGATTGCTCTCAGCTGCCGCAAGCCGCTCGATGGCTCGCTCAAATGCAGCGACGGGAAGCTCGCCGGGCTTGACCGACGGATTGCTCCGCAGACGCTCGAGCACCGCAATGCTGGTTGTCAACTCCTCGAGTGCGTGTCGCGTCTCGACGATCGCATCCTCGGGTGCTTCGACGCTCAGCGCCTCGTTGAGGTGAAGCACGGCCTCGCGAGCCGATGCAATTGCTGCCTCGCGCGGATGCGGAGCACCGATCGGCGAACGCGTCGGATCGGCCTTGAGTGCCTCAAGCGCAACTCGCGTGTGCCCCATCGCGTCGCTGACCTTGCCTGCGACCCAGCCGCTCGGGCCACCAATCTGTACGTCGCCCTCGCGGTGTACTGCGCCTACATCGAGTGTCATGAACTTCCCCCAACCCAGTGGATTCGTGTGTTGCGACCCGCCAGCGGCAGGCAGCCTTCGACATAGGATCTCACATTGGCAGGAAGCCAGTGTCATCGTGGCCATTCCCACGATCGACTCGGTGGAAGTCCGCAGTGGCTGCACGGCCCGGCAGCGTTCGGTTTCCACGTGGCGCGCAGCGGGAATCATCCCGCGCCATGATCGATCTTCCTCGACTGCTCAAGCTCGTTACATCCGCATCCACAGTGGCCGCCATCGCTGCACTGTCAGTGGCAGGATGCAACTTTCCGCCGAAGTCCGGGCCGAAGCAGTTCAACGCCGAGCGGCATCCGGTGTCGTTCACCTACCCGAATGCCGGCTGGAAGGTCGTCGAGATGGACAAGCTTCGACTGAGCGGCGGTGGCGAGGCCGTCGGCGCAGTCGCCCTGGGCAACGACGACCTCATCGTCGTTCGTCGGATGGCGCGACGCGAATTCCCGCTGGACGAAAAGCAGTTTGAGGCACTGCTCCTGAAAGCGACCCGCTCGAAGGTTGACGTTGCGCCCGCGACCACCAGTGCAGGCAAGGCGCTGCACGGCAACCTCGACTGGAAGAAGGGCAAGCTCAAGCTCCACACGGAGCTGTGGTTCTTCTCTGACGGTGGGGGTACATGGCAGGTTGAGTGCCAGAATGTTCAGGGCTCGAAGCGTGCAGTAAAGGTTCGCGAGGCGTGCGCCAAGGTTGCCGACACGATCCGCTTCGACGACCACCGCTGAAACGCCCGCTTTCCAGCTATCGATAGCCAGTTGCGGTGCAGGCTGTGGTGGCCTGCCAGGGACTGGGGCAGAACATGGCAATTTCTTTCATGCGCGACTGGGCATTCGTTCCGACGATCACCAAGGCGCTTGCAGAAACACGTGCAGCGGGGGGGACGTTGCGCGAAATCAAGGCCGCCGGTGGCATGGCGGGATTCCAGGATCTTGTGGCGCTGACGCCGTCGTCAATTGCGTTCAAGCCAGCCTTCGGCTTTGCCGAGCACGCGCAGGGAGCCGAGTTTCTGATCGGGAAGGCGGCGCACCCACTGTCGCTGGCCCGGCGCCCGATCAATGGCCCGCACCTGTTGAGTTATCAGCCCGATGCGCTGTTCAGCGACGCAGCCCGTACCGCGCGCGAGGCAGAGGACCTGATCCACTCGGGCCGGGTCTCAATCCGCCGAGCGGCCGTGGCAGACGGGCTTGCCGGCGTGATCAGCCGCTCGCGCCAGCCAGGCAACGAACTCGTCCATGTGTCAGACGAGATTCTGGACGACAGCATTCGCCGATTCGACGAGGCAGAACGGCTTCTTGACCGCTCGTTGATGCTGCACCAGTAGTCCGGCGGCAGCAGCGTCAGTGGGCCGCCCGCGGGTGGCGCAGCTGACGCGAGCACGGGATCAGGCTGCGAACGCGGTCGTGCGCAACCTGCAGCGTCGTGTGGGTCACCCCGAAGTCGTGGGCCAGCATCGCATTGACCTGGTCGATCAGCACGCCGATATCGACCGCAGGACCAACCAGTACGTGAGCAGTGGCTGCGTGCTGCCCCGTTCCAATCGACCAGACGTGTACATCGTGCACCTGCGTCACGTCGGGATGTGCGGCAATCGCCCGACCGAGGCGCTCACCATCCAACTCATCTGGCGCTGCATCGAGCAGAGAATTCGTGGCACTCCTGATAATGCCAACTGTTCCCGCAATCGACAGCCCGGCGATCAGATAGCTGGCAAGCGGGTCGATCGCATAGAAGCCCGTCAGCGCAATGATGGCGCCGGCTACCAGAACACCAACTGAGCTGAGGGCATCCATCAAGGAGTGCATCATTGCGGCCCGGACATTGATGTTCGACCTGCTGACACGGGTCAGCAGCCACGTTGCGACTCCATTGGCCACAAGCCCCGCAAACGCAATCACAGCCACCCCGCCGCCATGCACGTCGACCGGGTTCAGCAGTCGGTCTGTGGCCTCGTAGATGATCCAGACCGATGCTCCGATCAGCGTTGCAGCGTTCAGCAGCGCAGCGAGCGTCTCCACCCGTCCAAATCCATACGTGCGACGTGCGCTGACGGGGCGGGCAGCGAACTGCGCCGCGATCAGCGCCAGCGCAAGGGCCCCCACGTCCATCAACATGTGCGCAGCGTCAGAGAGCAACGCGACGCTGTGAAATGCGATGCCCCCGACGACCTCGAGCACCAGGAAGACAACGTTGATCCACAGGGCCTGCCTGAGCGCAGTTCGCGCTCGAGGATCTTTGGCAACGTCGGTGTAGTCGTGCTGGTGGTTCAGCAGGCCGTGCCCTGAACAGTCGTGCCCATGCGTGTGGTGATCATGGTTATGCGCATGGTGGTGACCATGCGAGTGATCATGACAATGCGTGTGGTGATGGCCATGGTCATGGCGATGCGAATGGTCGTGGCCGTGATCCTGACGGTGATCATGGCCATGATCGGCGTGGCCATGATCGGCGTGGCCATGGTGGACATGACCGCGACCATTCGACGGGGCGGGCGCATGCGTTGAGGTCGCCGCGCCCCCGGGTGCAGCTTCGGGCGCGGCGGTCAATGAGCCCGGGCGCTGCGGCACGTCCGCGCGCTCAATGCGACCAGACACTGGCGGAACGACGAGGGGCGGAACGACGAACCGCGGAAGCTTCAACGCGCTCTCGCGCGCGCGAGTTCCATTGTTCTCATGCATTCGCTCGCTCATCCCCAGATTGTCGGCCGGGCAACCCTGCACTGATTCAGGAATTCACCGTCAGTACCGCGGCACGCACGTATTGTACGAATGACCTGCCCCGACTGTGCGCTATCCTGCCTTCCCGAATGATCCGAACCGAGGCGACATGAACCAGATTGCATTGGCAGTAATCGCCGGCTGCGGCTTTTCGATTGCAGCGATGCTGGGCCTGCTCGGCGTCGCGGTCAGCAACACTGTCAGGCTCGGGTCCATTGCGATTGCGGCGGGCATCCTGCTGGCAATCACTTTTGCCGACCTGATGCCCGATGCACTCGAAGATGCGGGCCGCACGGGCGCTGCATTTGGATTTGTCACCGGGTTTTCACTGCTGTTTCTGCTCGAGATCCTGACGAAGGCCCACACACACCATCATGCGCCAGCGCGGGACGATGCAGATGAGCTGGTGGCGCTGGAACAGCATGCGCATCGCCATTCGCCCGTGCCATTCCTGCTGGGGCTCGGTGTTCACAACGTCGCAGACGGGCTCGCCATCGGTGCCACAACGGCACTGTCGGCCACTGCTGCGAGCGCCGTAACGGCTGGTGTCTTCGTTCACCAGCTCCCTGTGGGAATTTCGTTTGCAGCCGTCCTGACTGCGGTCGAATGCAGCCGTGGCTACATTCTGAAATCTGCCGTTGCCCTGGGGCTTGCCATTCCAATTGGAGCGCTGGTCGTCGAGGTGCTCCCACACAGCGACACGATGCTCGGCGTGCTGCTGGCCGTAGCGGGTGGAGCACTGACCTATGTTGCGGCGGGCCATCTGCTCCCGGAGGCACATTCGGAACAGCAACATGGCGTTGTCGGCCCCGCGTTTCTGGTCGCACTCTTTGCCACGACAGCGTGGTTCACGCTGGTATCGACCGGCTGACTCGGCCTCCCGACACCCGCCGCCCGGCCGATGCACGCACCGTCAATGCAACAGCTTCGCCGCTGCAATCGACACATTGGCTGACGGGACTGTCAGTACGGGAAGGGCAACCAATGAATGTCAATTTGACGGGTATTCGCGCTTTTGCACAGGAAACGGCGCGCGAGCTGGGAACGATGGGCCGATCTGTTGCCAAGCAGACCGGCGAAGTGCTGCGCTCAGAGCGGACCGCGCAGGCAGCCGCCGAAATCACAGGAGCAGTGACCGGAGCACTCGTTGCGGCACCTGCGGTACGAAAAGGCGTCGAGCACGTGGCGCAGCACGTATCTCCAGTTGAGATCTCTGCCGGAGTGACGCGCGCCATCGCCGGCGCTGCTGAGGTAACGGCCGGCGCGACGACGGCAGTCGTTGGACAGGCACTGACAGAGCATGCCGACACGGTGCTGACATCTGCTGGCGCACACGCGGTCCGCGGGACCGGTGTCGGCACCGCAGGCCGCGGTGTTGCCGATCTGGTTGTTGACGGCTGGAAGGCCCTGTTCAACCGCTAGGCCCGCTCGCACATCCGCTGCAACGCGAGTCGCATCTGAATTCGATACACGGGAGTCCACACGTGGAGCACCCGTATTCGCACCGCGCGCTGGCAGGGGAACATTGACGAGGGGAAATCAATGAGCAACACAGGCCTGATTGCGGGCGGTGGCGTAGCTGTCGTTGCCGGCGACCGCCGCCGAGCCGGTCAGGCCGATGATCACGCCGATCTTGACCGGCTCGGCCGTCTGCGCCCGCGCCGCCTTCGGCAAGGGCAGGGCCGTGGTCGCGGCGGCCGCCGCTCCTGCGAGCAACGGGCGGCGTCCCAGTTTCGCGTCGAAGGCCGTC
>CAYNNW010000006.1:14213-16672 GCA_964398435.1 uncultured Gaiellales bacterium
TTGTGCTGGCAGCTGGTCCGGCGAGACAGAATTTGCATCGCGCCCAGGCCGTGGTCACACAGGAGACCAATCGGCTTCACTACTACGATGATCTGGCATCGGGAGCACGAACCACCTCGGGACGCACAATCGCAGCCCAGATGGAACGCCCGATCAATGGCACAGCGCGCCTGGGCGAATTGGTCACGACAACTCCGTCGTTCCGGTTTGTCTCACTTGAGGAGGCAGCTCGCCCGTCAACCGCGATTGTGCCATTTGGCAGCGACGCCCGGAGCCTGGCGACGATGTATGAGCGCCGCATGATCCCGTTGCAGGAAATGCACGTGGACAAAGCCGTTGCTGCCGCTGGTCGCGCGAAGCGTGTATGGGGCGGGCTGGCGATTGGCGGATTGGCAATTGCGGGCCTGGGCGCCGCACTGCTGTACGCCGGCAGTCGCGACTGACCCGCCGCGCCCGTCAGGCGTGGAGCGGCCGCATGACCGGCTGCGGGAGCAGCAGGCCCCGGGCCGTCCGCGCCTGAACGGCGCCCTCGTGTGCAAGCTGTGCGTACGGCGTCAGCACCTGAACCATGTTGAAGCCCTCTTCGGGGAGCGGAAGCCCTGGGCCGGAGTTCGCCTCCATGATCACGCGATGCCCGGGCTGGCCGATCAGATCCCAGCCGACGATGTCGGCGTCCGGCGGAAGCGCCGTGATCGCCCGTCGCAACGTTTCGCGATCGGCTGGGTGAAGGTCGGCAAATTCAATCTTGCGAGCGACCGCACCCTTGGCGACATTGTTGACGCGCACGCCGGGTGCTGACACGCGTGTATGCACCGCGAAGAATCCGTCATCGACACTGCGGCCGTAGCCGCGCGCCCAGTTGATCCGCAGGTCGATTCGCCGCCCCGCCGGATCACCGTCAATCGTGCGAAGAATGGCTGGCTCAAGCGTTGCAGGATCGATCGCTGTCTCAATGAATGGCTGGCCGACGAGATGGTTGCCCAGCTCATCGACCTTGGACGCAACACGCTGCGCCTCGGCCAGCGTGTCAACAATGTAGACGTCGTCACCCTCGGTGCTGACAGCCTTCTTGAACACACCGGGGCCCTGCGATCGAAACTCTTCAAACGTTCGCAGAACATCGCCCGGGGTCTGTACGTGCCGCGTCTCGATAGTCGGCACGGCGGCCGCGCGCATTGCTCCGAAGAACTCCCACTTGTCAGTCATGAACTCCCACGCCTGACGCCCATTGACGAGTCGCGTGCCGAGCGTGTTGAAACCGTCCAGAACCTGTCCGGTATTCGCGGGAGCGAGCGCTCCGTGATACATCAGTGCCGAATCGGGTGCTGCCCACGGCCTCCACACCTCGGCAGCATGGTCGAATCGCATGAATCCTTTCGCCTCACCAAGAAAGCGAAGGTCAGCGATATCAACAACGTCTGCTGCGAGCCCCGCTCGTCGCAGTGCTCCCGCGATCACGTTGCCGTCGGCGATCGGGTCGGCCAGCGCCTTGGCGCGCGAGTAGAGAACGGCCGTCGACAACTCCGGGACCAGCTCGGCTACTGACCGGATCGAAGCCATGTCGTCAGCGAACTCCCTCGGGCAGCCACAGCTGACTGGCTCCCGCACGGGCGTCGTGCGACCCGGCGCGCGACACCTGCGCCGCATCGATCATCAGCTCGCCGTAGGGGCGCAGCAGCTCGTCCTCGCTGAATCCCTGCGCCATTGTCGGCAGCCCCGGACCAGAGTTGGCTTCCATGATCACACGGTTACCAGGCTGACCGATCAGGTCCCAGCCGACGATGTGAGCGTCCTTCATCGCGGCGACCCCGCGCTGGATCGTCGCTCGATCGGCCGGGTGGAGGTCATCAATCGAAATCCGTACGGCATCCGCGCCCTTGGCAACGTTTGTCACCGTGTCGCCGGGCTGCGCGACGCGAGCAAAGACAGCCAGTGTGTCCGCTGAACTGTCATTCATGTGGCGTTTGGCCGTGACGACGCGGAAGTCAATGCGACGCCCATCCAGCACAGGCCGCGGACCTGGCCCCGTGTGCGATTCCACCAGCGCGCTGTGCAACTTCCGGTACAGGCCGGGCTCCATTGTCGACGGGTCGATGGCCGACTCAACGAATGGCTGCGCGATCAGGCGGCCGCCGAGTCGATCGAGCTTCTGTACGACGTTGCGGACTTCTTCCTCGGTATGGAGCACGAATACGTCATCACCCTCAGTGCTGACGGGCTTCTTGAAGACGACTGGCCCGGAGCTACGGAATTCCCTGAAAGCCGCGACCGCCTCATTCTCACTCGTGACCAGTCGCGTATCGATTGTAGGAACTCGAGCGTCTGCCATATGCCCAAAGAAGCTCCACTTGTCAGTCATCAGCTCCCAGGAATGGCGACCATTGAGCACGCTGGCACCACTGCGATCGAGACTGCCGAGAAGGTGCCCCGACGCTTCGGGCGCCAGCGCTCCGTGATAC
>CAYNNW010000007.1:0-16133 GCA_964398435.1 uncultured Gaiellales bacterium
CATCTCGCGTAGCTGGTCGTACGGAACGTCGGCTTCCGCCAGCAGCACGTTCATGTGCCCGGGCATGCGTCCTGCAACGGGATGAATGCCGAACGACACACGGACGCCGCGCTCGCCAAGTACATCGGCAAGCTCGCGCACGGTGTGCTGCGCCTGGGCGACGGCGAGGCCGTACCCGGGGACGATGACCACGCTGCGGGCGTAGCCGACCATGATTGCGACGTCGTCACATGTGGTCGATCGAACGGTGCCCGTTTCGCCGGTTCCGCCCCCTGCGCCGGTGGAGCCGCCACCGCCGCCAAATGCGCCGAACAACACGTTGCTGACTGGACGATTCATCGCTTCGCCCATCATCTTCGTGAGCAGGAAGCCGGACGCGCCGACGATGATTCCCGCAACCACCAGAAGTGTATTTCCGAGCGCAATTCCCGCCATTGCAGCAGCGATGCCGGTGAACGAATTGAGCAGGGAGATGATTACGGGCATGTCGGCGCCACCGATTGGCAGGACGAAGAGCATGCCGAGCAGGAATGCCAATCCGACCATGATTGCCATTGCTCCGTTGCCATCGATGATGTCCGGTGTGATCATCAGATCGGTGCCCAGCACCAGTACGGCGATCAGGATGAGTGCATTGCCGATGTGCTGCATCGGCCACGTGACCGGGCGCCCCGTAATCCACTCCTGCAGCTTGAGGAAGGCGATGATGCTGCCCGAGAAGCTGACCGTCCCGATGATTGCGCCGGCAATGACTCCCAATGACTCGTGGACATCGAGCGCCAGCTTTGTGCCGGAAAATGCCTCGTGGTATTCGGCCATTCCGATCAGGGCTACACAACCACCGCCCAGACCGTTGAACAGCGCCACCATCTGAGGCATCGCAGTCATCTTGACCTTGCGTGCCGAGACCCAGCCAACGAGTGTGCCCAGTGCCACGCCGACGATGATCAGGCCGTAGCTGTCGATCTTGCCATCGAGCATCGTCGCGACCAGACCGACCAGCATTCCAACGCCTGCGACCATGTTTCCGGATCGGGCAGTGACGGGCGAACGCATGCGCCGCATGCCGATGATGAACGTCACTGCAGCCAGAAGGTATGCAAGATCAATGAACTGTGGATCGTGAAGGTTCATCTCAGTCTTCCGCCTTGCGCTGGCCGCGTCCCTTGAACATTTCGAGCATGCGGTCGGTCACCACGAATCCCCCGACGACGTTGAGTGTCCCGAACACGACTGCAATGAAGCCAAGCGTTGTCACGTATGCACTGTCCGGGTCGCTTCCGAGGACCAGCAGTGCGCCAACCAGAACCACACCGTGGATGGCATTGGTGGCTGACATCAGCGGCGTGTGGAGCATCGCTGGTACTCGCGAAATCACCTCAAAGCCTATGAATCCCGCAAGCACCAGTACGGTGAGAAGTTCAACGATCTCTGCATTCATGAGCTGGCCTCCGAAGCGGTTGCAAGTTCCAGTGCAGGCAGGCCGAGTCGTTCGCGGACCAACGGATGAATGATCTCGCTGGCCCGGGCAACACAGCACCCGGCAACAATGTCATCATCGAAGTTGGGCTCGAAGCTGCCATCTTCGGCACGCATCAGCGCGAGGAGATTGCTGACATTCTTGGCGTACAGCTGGCTCGCGTGAGACGCCATCGTTGCTGGCAGGTTGGACGGCCCCATCACGTGCACGCCCGAATGCTCGACCGTCTCACCGTGGCGTGTCACCTCACAGTTTCCACCCGCCACGCTCGCCAGGTCGACGATGACTGAGCCCGGTCGCATTCGCTCGACTGCAGCCGTCGGAATCAACAACGGTGCCGGTCGTCCAGGAACCAGTGCCGTGGTGATCACCACGTCGTGTGCCGCGATGTGGTCTGCCATCAACTCGCGCTGCCGGGCCTGCTCCTCGTCCGTCAGTGCCCGCGCATATCCCCCCTGGCCTTCACCGTCCTCCGTTACGTCGAGCTCGATGAACTTGGCGCCAAGGCTTTCCACCTGTTCACGCACGACCGGCCGCGTGTCGTAGGCGCTGACAACGGCACCCAGGCGGCGGGCCGTTGCGATGGCCTGCAGCCCCGCAACACCAGCGCCAATAACCAGCACCTTTGCGGGCGGAACCGTGCCTGCGGCGGTCATCAGCATCGGGAAGAATCTCGGCAGTTCCAGCGCTGCAAGCAGCACGGCCCGGTATCCGGCCACCGTGCTCATCGACGACAGCGCGTCCATGGACTGTGCGCGGCTGGTCCGCGGTACAAGCTCCATCGCAAACAGGGTGCCGGTCGTGGACGCCAGTGCCGTGATGCCATCCATCTCGGTTAACGGCGAGACCATGCCGAGCACCGAATGCTTAGGTGTTATCGCTGCCGCGAGGTCGCCTTCGGGGCGATTGACACAGACAACGACGTCGGCCCTCTCCATCAGGTCTGTCGCCGAGCTAGCGATCGATGCGCCTGCCTCGGTGTAGTCGTCGTCGCCGCAGCCGGATGCCTGCCCGGCTCCGTTCTCGACTACGACGGACAGCGTATCGTCGACCAGGCGAGACACAGCCTCGGCGGTCAATGCCACCCGGGTCTCTCCCTCGCGACGCTCTCGCGGAACGGCGACCAGCATCTTCAGCTCCCTTGTACTGAGGCCCGGACCGCAGAATCAACCGCGTGGATCACGCGGGTTGTCCGACCGGGAACGTGCCGACGCTACCAGACGTCGATGATCCAGCACGTGTTGGTCGCGTGGCTATTCGAACGAGTCGGGTGGAGCCTGGGCAAGTCGAGATTCGACCTCGACCTGTGCACTGTCGTCGCCCAGAAGGTGCTCGGCGACGACGGCATTGAATGCGTCATATCCGACCGACCACAGCGACGTCGGTTCAATCGCGGTTACGCTCGCCGATCGACGGCCGCCCACATACAGGGCACTTTCCCCGAAGAACGAGCCGGGCCCGAGTTCGGCAATCTTCTCCCCGTCACGATCGATCCGGACACGACCGTCAACGAGGACGAAGAAGCGGTCTGCATGGTCGCCCTGGCTGAACACGACCTGGTCTGGCTCGAAGAACCCGAGTTTTGCCGAGCGGGCCACCACCGTGAACTCCTCGGGGCCCAATCCGGCGAGCAGGCCGAGCCGGGGCGGCATCGACAGATCCGCCGGTTCAAGTTGTTCCGGCTCGAAGGCAGAGGCGCCGTCGATCGACTGGAAGAAGTCGTCGCTGGTGTCGGACAGAGAGGTCATCGTGAGGTCTCCGTCCCCTGCCTACCCGGTTGCTGGATGAATTGATCATTCTGGTGACCTGGCTACGAGTCGAACTGGAGGTCGACGACCTGCCCACGGTGGTCCGTGACCAGGTCTTCCGGCCTGTCGTCCAGCCACGTCCAGGGACGGGTGTTGATGGCTCCCGGGTGGTGTTCGTCGATGTAGTCCGCCACTGCATGTGACGGGACTTCAGTGACGAAGACTGCTGTGGCGGAGATGCCGTCCGACGTCAGGATGTGGTCGATGTGGCGGTCCTCGTCGTTTCCGAGAAACGTTCCACCGTCGGGGTCGCCCGTCGACAACGATGTGCACAGTTCCGGGGCATCGAGCGAGTTGGTCAGTCCGGCATCGTCGACGAACCGGTCATCCACCGAATCCCGCGTGGCGTTGAAGTCGCCGGCGAGCACGATATCGCGGGGCAGATCGCGCGCGACGCTGTCGACGTCGGTGTCTGGCGAATCGGATGTCAGCGCGGCCTGATAATGAACATCCTCGCCGTTGCGAACCTGGTCAACAATATCTTCGATCTGATCGAACTGGGCATCCCGATGAGTGTGCTTGACCGAGGCGTGCAGGTTTGCCACGGTGAAGGATCCGCCGTCAGGCCGGACAACCTCGGCCAGTGACATGCTCCGGTCGTGGTCCTCGTCGTCCGGGTTGGCCAGGTCGATGTCATGCACCTGGCCAAGCGTGTAGCCGTTGAGCGTGTACGTCGCCGTCCCGTAGTCCATGTCGGGATCACCCCGGTGATTGTCGACCGATGGAGTAAACGCTCCGTCAGTGGCATCGAGTTCGTCGGCAAGTGACTGGAACTGATCACCGTAGTGGTTGTCGTCACCGGTGTTGCCGTCCCGCACGACCTCCTGAACGACCAGTACGTCAACACCAAGTTCTCGTGCGTGCGCAGCGATGTCCTCAACGACTGCCGGTGTAACGTTGTCATTGCCGAGTTCCAGATCGCCGGGGACGCTCTGGTGCATATTGATGGTCATGACGCGCGTGCCGTTGGAGTCCTCGACAACTGTATCGGCTTCACTGCTGTTGGTATCGGCACGCGATACCCCCGACCCATCGGAATGTGGGTGGGCTGATTCATCTTCGGTACCGGTATCGACAGCTGCGCGCGCAAAATGGCTGACAGATTCTGGCTTGTGCCGTTCGAGCGTCCTGGCGCCGTCGTTCGCGTTGTCGACTGGAGTGGAACCGCTGCCGGGTTCCGTGGCCCGGGAAGATGGACCAGGGGCGTCAGAGCCGCCATGCGGCGCCGCGGTGGAGGCGCTCGTGCTCTTGGTACGAATGTCGGCCGTGGGCGTTGGCCGACCGACGTGTGCGTCGATCATCTGTGGAACTTCCCGTCGTTACCCCCATGCCCATACCCACGGTACGACGGGAAGTGGGTCCTGCCAAGCCCCTGGTCTCAGACCTGTTCAGTCGAGGTCAACATCAAGGATGACGGGGCGGTGGTCGGTGACCGGTCCGTCGCCTACCTCGTCTGCGGGGACGCTGCCGACGTACGTGCCGGTTACGTCCACTCCCGGGCCTGTGTAAAGCTGGTCGATCCGTTTTGCGTCGGTGAAGGTGTCTCGTACGAAGTTGCCTGCGAATCCGCCTAGCCATTGGTCAAAATTGGTGTTCGGTGCATACGTCGGTTGGAGTGCCGAGAAGTTTTCGGCCGCATCGACCAGGTCATCGAAATTGTCGATGTCTTCGATACGCTCGACTTCATCTGCAACCCAGTCGCTGTCCAGCACGTTGACCGGAACGAAGTTGTCCTCCGACAGGTGTGCTTCTTCCATTGCCGCATTGACGGTTTCGGGCTCCGCATTGAAGTCTCCGCCGACGACCATTGCATCGACCGGCAGGCCGCTTGCCTGAATGCGTTCGCCTGTGATCGCATCACGGTAGTTCAGGCTACCGCCGTTGTTCTGGATCGTCTGCACGATATTGGCCACCTGGGCTATCTGCGCAGCCTGATCGCCGTCGTCGTCGGCATTGTTGGACGTATGCGCGTTCAGCACCGTGAAATGTGCGCCATCGGGTGATTCAATCTCAGCGATCCCGACGCTTCGATCCTCGTTCTGATGCGGATTGTTGAGATCAACATTGTGAGCCTGTGTGATCTCGTACCCGTTGCGCGTATAGATCGCAGTTCCATACTCGTCACCGTTTTCGCGATCATCGCCGTATTGCAGCGCCGGTGTGAAGGCCATGTCGTCTGCGTCAAGTAGCTCGAACAGAATGTCGGCCTGGTGATTGACGCCTTCCTTGCCGTCGCGATCCTTGTCATCGTCAACTTCCTGAACCATCACAACGTCGGCATCGAGCGTATTGATGTAGTCGGCGACGTCGTACAGCGCTTCAACATCCTCATGCTCATCGCCCAATTCCGGGCTGCGAGGCACTGCCTGGTGAATGTTGATCGTGACGATGCGCGTGTCTCCGTCGTCCCGAACTGCGACTCCCGGGGTTTCGTCAATGTCGCCGGTATCGTCTTCGTCCTGCCCGTCGGCAGCCGTGTCCGCGGCCTCCTGGTCCAGCGGCGAACGCCGAACACTAGATCCGTCTTCTGCTGTCGGTTGCGTCCCGGAGTCATCCGAGCTGGATGACAGTTCCTCATGACCATCAGCCGCGTCGGACACCGGCGCGCTGACAGCATGGTGTTCGTTCGCATCGTGTTCGTTTGCCACCGAGCTGTTTGAGGACGTAGCCGGCCCGGAGCCGCTCGAATTCTTGCCCGCGGTGATGTCCGTCGACGCCTTGACGACGGCAGCACTCAGGCGCATGCCCACTGAATCCATCATTCCACCCACACGTCCCCATCACAGGACACCCATCTCGTTCAGCGTACGACGGACCTCATGATCTGCCAATCCCCTGCGAACCGGAGCGACGTGGTTGAATCACTGCGTGCCCATCCCCACGCCACAGATCTGGAACCTGCTGCCAGCGCCGCATCTGCCGTGCGGGAGCGGACCATGCACGTGTTCGAATCCCGACGTGCCCCGAACCACCCCGCTGCAGTTGATCGTGCTCACGGGTGGTCCCGGATCGGGCAAGTCCGCCGTCCTGCGAGCCGCGGCAGAAACTGTCTGTCGACATGTGGCATTCATTCCCGAGGCGGCGACCATCCTGTTTGGTGGGGGGTTTCCGCGCCACCGCAGCTGGGTTGCCCGCGCCGCCGCTCAACGCGCGATATTTGCCGTGCAACGCGAGGGCGAACGCCTGGTGGAAGACGAGCGACAGGCTGTTGCAGCGCTGTGCGACCGCGGTACCGTTGACGGTGTCGCCTACTGGCCACACGAGGCGGGCTCATACTGGGAGCAGGTCGGGGAAGCGCGCGACGATCAGGTGCGACGTTACGGTCTGGTCATTCACCTACGTCCTCCAAACGAACGTGATGGGTATGACCACTCGAATCCAGTGCGAACCGAGGATGCTGCGACTGCCCGTGAGCTTGACCTGCGCATCGAAGAGGCGTGGGACGGACACCCTAATCGAGTCATTATTCCTGCATCTGTTCTCTTTGAGGAGAAGTTGCACGCCGCACTGACTGTCATTGGCGAGTGGTTGTCGACCAATGCTCAATTGACCCGCTGAAACAGCGGCCGTCCCTGCTCTGACAATAGGGGGAGGGATTCAGGCAGGGGGTATGTGGACGTGTCGGTTACCGGAGCAGTACTTGATCGTGCCGTCACGGCGCTGCGCCGCGGGCGCGAGGACCTGCGAGCCGTCTCATCAATGCTGGTCGACATTGACGTCGCCCTGCGACGAGCACCGTGGGTTGACCTTGACCAATCGATGCTTCGATTGGATCTGCAGGATGCAATTCGAGCGCTGGACGGCTGGGGAGTATCGGGAGCTGGTCGCAGCAGTGTTCCTCAGGCGTCAGACGGAGCCGTGCGGCTACTTCGTTCGGGCGCGACAGACATTGCGGGCGCCGCCACAGTCGGGCCATACCGTCAGACGGCCGGGCGCTTGCTGGGATATGTCGATCAGCTGGAATCCATGCGTGGAACGCTGCGAGCAGCAGTTCCGGCCCAGCCTCCTGGTGCCCCGGCAATTCCGGGTGTACCGCTCGACCATGAGCAGGTTATCGCCATGCGCGAACTGGTTGCCGATGCCTCATCGAATGCACTCGCGCTGTACGCGGCACACTGACGGCCGCATGCAGGCGACTTCTGAGGCCAGAATGGCGGCCCGACGTGGGCGCACAACACCCACAACGATGGTCGTGCGAACAGCGTAACGTTACCCTCGGCGAGTGCCAGCACCAGTAACACCCCGCTCCGTCACACGTCTGCTTGTGCCGGCTATTCCGGTCCCGAGTGACATCCGCGATGGATTTCGCAATGCCCGCTCAAGCGGATCGTCGTTCTCTACGTCCTGGACCGCAGATCATCCCCGTGGCACTGAGCGTCAGTTTCGCAAGGATCTTGCTGCGGATCTGCCCGCTCCGCCATCGGCACAGGACCAGCGTGCCGAACTGAGTCGCATGCGACAGATTGCTGGCGAGCGAACGCCTGAGGCGACAGCACGGGCACGCACACTGGGTGTTGGGGGCACGGACAAGATCTGGACGGAACTGTTTGACTCGCTGAATCACGCAGCTCCACTGAGCGACGCAGCTCGAGGTCGCGCGCTGCTTCACACGGCGATCACCGGGGCAGATGCAGTGTCGGGAACGGTCAAGGAACGGTTCGCCCGGCCCAGACCGTTCAACGTCGATCCGAACATCGACCCTGTGGTACGGAAGCCAGGTGGAGCGACGTCGTATCCGTCGAGCCATGCAGCGTGCTCGATTGCGGCTGCAACAGTGCTCGCAGCACTCTGGCCCCGGCACGGCGCTGAAATCCAGACACTGGCTGATGAAGTCGCGTGGTCACGGGTGTACGGCGGTGTCCACTATCCCAGTGACGTCCTCATGGGCGCTCGTGTGGGAGCGGCAGTGGCAGCTCATGTGCTTGCGTAATGCAGTGGCACCGGCGACCGGGCACTGACCACCGTTCGCGTGCATAGCGGGGGGCGCAACCGGGTACCCCGACCGGGTGGATGCCGCAATCGGATTGACTGCCGGGTCGCGCCTGTACCAGGCCATCGTTCAGGCCGGCTCATCGATCAGCCGGCTGGTGTCGCCAAGCAGCACTTCGCTCGGCGAGCCGCTCGGTGTCAATCACATCCATCGTCGTAGTGCGCGTCGTGCCGATCCGGTCGTCCTGATCGGGGGCTATGCGTCGATGCCGGAATCGCTTGTGCCGTTGAAGGAGTCACTTGAGCGGGATGGCATTCGCCGTGTATTCATCTTTGAGGTCCCGGCGAATGGTCTGGCTGATATCCGCTATTCAGCTGCCCAGCTCGCAGCGTTCATTCGCAGAGTGCTGCGCGAGACAGGCGCATTACGGGTTGATCTTGTTGCTCACAGTGCTGGCGGAATCGTTGCCCGCCAATTCGTTCAGGAGCTGGGAGGGGCCGGGCAGGTTGATTCCCTTGTGACGATTGCCACTCCGCATCACGGTGTCGTTCTCGCAGGTGTGGACGGCGTCAATTCGCTTGCGCGAACGTCTCCGTTGCGTTGGCTTCTCGGCCCTGCAACCGAGCAACTGCTGCTGGGCAGCGCATTGCTCCGTCGGCTGAATTCCGCTCCGGCCATCTCGCAGCTGCAACGCGTTCGTGTGACGTCAATCTACGTAGACGGGTTTGATGGACTGCTGCTGCCGACTGACACCGCGGTACTGCAGGGAGCGCGCAACATTCGACTGCGTCATCCCGGTCAATCACTGGCAGCGGCGCAGCTCGGACATTTCTCGCTGCATCGTCGAAGCAGCCGCGTCTATTCGGCGGTCCGTGACGCGCTGCTCGGGTGAGCGCAGCTACGCCATTGCGATCTGAAGCTGGCAGTTGCTGTACTTGGTGTCGTTGAAGCCGCAATAGGCCTCCAGGTTGCCGGCTCGAACTGCATACCATCGTCCCGACGCGTGCGCCCAGAACCACGTTCCACCCAGATACTGTGCCTGAACCCACGATCCGATCGGAAGGTTCGATCGGCGCCAGCCGGCTTCCGTATACAGCCAGATCGTCGGGCGTGACGACAGGACATCGTCGGGAGCCCCCGGACACATCATCGGGTGTCCATCGCGGTCATAGCTGCAATGGTCTGTGGGGATCACGCGTGCCCATCCGCGGAAGCTTCGTGCGCCAGGCGCAAGAGCCGGAGCCGGATTGTTGTTCTCAACGGAGCCATGGAGTCGAGCGAACGCGTACTTCGCGAACGAGTCACACATACGGACGATCGGCCCCATCGGCTTGGTGCCCACAGAGACAGAGCAGAACGTGTCCCGTGGTGACACAGCCATCGACGTTGCCGGTACGAGCAGCATTACAGCTGCTGCAATAACGACCCCATACAGATGAACCACACTTCGTCGAGATACCGACATCGTTTCTGCCCCTGATCTTGCGGTTGCGCGTCCGTGCGCGCACCTGTCCCATCTCCGTTGTCACATCAGACGTCGCGCACGTCAATGGCATTCGCAAGTTCGCGCCGCTCCTCACGCGGCGATACAATGCGTCGGCTGACCCGCGGATGTAGCTCAGTTGGTAGAGCATCAGCTTCCCAAGCTGAGGGTCGAGGGTTCGAGCCCCTTCATCCGCTTTCTTCTGGCGTCCGGCTACGGTCAGTGGCTGATCAGGTGCGGCCAGGCGCACAATCCCGATGCCAGATCTGACGGTGGTACCCCGTATTCTGCATGTGCGTTTGGGACGAGACCCCAGAGTGTACGGCTGAGGTACCAGATGCAGAGAACAGGACCAGCAATCCCCATGGCGGTGCCTACACCGCGGTCCGGTGCCGGCGTCGCAGCTGCCGGTGCATCCCCCTCGACTCCGGCTCCGCGAATCGCAGACATGTCACATCTTGGCCGGGCGCTGTCACAGGTTGCACTGGAGTGTGAGCGAGCACCACTTACGGGCAAGCAATTCGAGGGAGCCATTCGGGTCGTCACTGACGGCATTCGGTTGCTCGAGCACAACAAGGACTCGGCTCGCGTCATGAATGCAACCGGGTTGTTCGTGGGAGGGCCGGGCGCATTCGGGGCGCGTGTTCCCCAGGCCATATCGGGTGCCGGACAGGCGCTGCATGGTGCGTACGCTGCTCTCTCGACGGTTGAACCCACGCGAGTTGGAGTGCTGAGGCGTGAACAGTATGTTGTTCCGGAACGGCCGATCCAGGCCGTGCGCACTGCAGCCAGTGCAGTGCTTCGGGCCGAGGATGTCGCATCTCAGGCATCGGGATCGCGTCGCAATTCATATGACTATGGCGCCGTACCAACAAAGCAGGTACCGATGTCGGCACTCGACCAGGCGATGAATGACAGTGGGCTCCGACGTGCAATTACGCGGAACCACAATCCACTGCAGCCTCCAGTTGAGGCGGTCGGTGCGCTTGTCGGCCGGATCATTGCTGGAGACGTTGAGGTCATTGGGGCGGAAAACATTCCCAAGAACGGTCGGTTTCTGTTGGCTCCAACCCACGCAACCATGATTGATGGGCCGGTCTGGCTGACATTTCTGGGCAAGCAGACCAACTCGACAGTGCGACCCATGATGAAATCGGGAATTGGTCCTGTATCCGGAGTGAACGAACGCGTGTTGGCAACCGGTGGTGTGTTCACCGTTGAACCGGGGACCGGCAAGGGCGACCGATCGTTGGCGGCAGCGGAGGCGATGCTGCGAAAGGGCCAGGCGGTCGCAATCTTTCCCGAGGGACGACTGGTCGACAACGACCTCGTGGCCCAACTGCGGGACGGTGTGGCCCGACTTGCGCTTGATACGAATACACCAATCATTCCAGTTGCCATCTATGGAACGAAGAAGCCCGCAATTCACGGTGCTGATGGCCCCGGCGTCACCATGATCGTCGGCAAACCACTTGTTGCGCCTGGAGTTCCAGCGAGTGCACACAATGTCGGTGTGCTGCGTGATCGACTGCAACGGTCGCTCGTCAGTCTCTACGATCAGGCTCGGGAGCGATGGGCGACCAACGCTGCAGGAAAGCTCTCTGTGGAGAGCGGATTTGCTGGACCGGGCCTTCTGTCGGTCGCATCCTGACTGGACGCATCGTCCGGGCGCGGACACCCGGACGGGCAGTAGGGCCAGCCAGGGGCGTAATGGCCCCGTTCACGGGGTTTGACCTCGTACTATCTCTCTTGCGTCGGGGACGAGACCTTGATCCTCACCGAGGTGCCTGATGCCCAGAATCCAGAATCCAGCTCCAACAACGGCCCCACGTGGATCAGCTGCGCACCCACCAGCGCCGCCCGTGCCGCGCATCGCCGACATGAGCCAGTTGGAGCATGCATTGACCCAGGTTGCGGTCGAAGCTGCACGTGCTCCACTTGCGCAGCGGCAGCATGACGGACTGGTTCGTGTTCTCAGCGACGGTGTGCGGCTGCTCGACCACAACTCCGGTTCGGCAACGATGATGGCGTCTCGCGGTCGGTTCGACTCGGCTGCAGGTGTGGCGCCTGCCACGGTGCTGGATTCACTGTCCGTTGCTCGGGGCGCAGTGAGTCAGGCGCATGATGCTGCGCTGGCTGTCCAACCGCAGCGGACCGGCATCATGAGGCGACCAGCGTGGCAGATGCCTGCCGATGTTGTCAGCGCGATTGGTACGGCCGCCACGCACGTTGCAGCAGCGGAACACGTGGCGGCCCGGGCATCTGGGCCCCGTCGGCATCAACTGGTCGACGACATGCCGGCAGACATGACCATTCCTTCCAAGGCGTTGGACGAGGCGATGGCGATGCCCGGCCTCCGCCGCGCCATTGAGCGCCAATCAACGCCGCTCCGACCACCGATTCAGGCCGTGGGCAAGATTGTCGGTCGAATTGCCGAGGGCCCCGTCGAGGTCGTTGGCCTTGACCGGATCCCACGGCAGGGGCCATTCATTCTTGCCCCCACACACGCAAGCATGGCCGATGGCCCCGTTTGGCTCCCATTCCTGGCGGGCCACGTTGAGTCAATGGTTCGTCCGATGATGAAGGCCGGAGCCGGAGTGCTTGGTGCGGCTAACGAGCGTGTGCTTGCGACCGGCGGTATCTTCCCCGTGCAGCCCGGAACGGGAACTGGCGATGCTGCGCTCGCCGCGGCAA
The DNA here is from genome assembly GCA_964398435.1 of uncultured Gaiellales bacterium. Taxonomy (GTDB): domain Bacteria; phylum Actinomycetota; class Thermoleophilia; order Gaiellales; family SKUG01; genus CAYNNW01. The sequence continues at coordinate 12,396 of CAYNNW010000007.1, forward strand.
AGGCCATGCTTGGCAAGGGGCAGACCGTGGTGATCTACCCTGAGGGTCGAATGGTCGACAATGACCTGGTCGGACAGGTGCGGGACGGAATCGCGCGGCTGGCACTCGATGCACAGGTGCCGGTCATCCCCGTCGCCGTGTACGGCACGAAGGATGCGCGGATCCACGGTTCCGACCGCCGCGGCGTAACGATGATGGTGGGGCAGCCCATCATCACGGAGGGCGCGGCCGCGAGTGCGCACAACGTTGGTGTCATCCGTGACCGGGTTCAGACCGACCTGGTCGGACTGTACGGTGCGGCGCACGAGCGCTGGCAGGCCTGACAGCCGCTCAGGCCATCGTTACTCGGCCAACCTCTTCACCAACAACGCTGTGGGGCGCGCTCGAACGTACAACCGTGATCACAACCGCGGTGAGGTCAGCGTTCTTCATGCTGCCGATCGATTGGATCTGCATGCCATTCGGTGCGTTCCGCACATGGTCGATCTTCCCCATCGCGTGCATGTCGTGGCCGGGCGCGACGCCCCACACGCGCCACTCGTAGCCAGCCGGTGCAGGCGGGAGGTCCTTCGCAACAAGCATCCCCGCCCCGTGGACATCGACGAGCTCCATATGTGCTGACTTCAGCATCCCCGAGGTTGCGACGGTATGGGTGCCGGAGGTCCCGATCATCGATGTTGGGCTTGGGCGCGCTCCGGCTGCGACAGCCGATCGATCCCGAGCGATCTGCCGGTCGAGCGTGCGAGCGCGCTGGAATTGCTGTGTGGCAATGCCGGAGACGATGACGAGCGCAGCGAGCGACGCCGCAACTGCCGGCTGCATCAGCTTTGACATGTCCGGGAACAGCTTCCACCTGCGTGCCCCGCGAATCGCGGGGACGTGCGCACTCGTGGTGTCCAACGCCAGCGCATCGTCGAGGATCCGTTGTCGAAGTGTCGATGGCGGTGCGAACTGCCGTGGCGCGTCGGCGAGCGCCTCCCCCGTACGCAGGAGCGACTGCAACTCGGCGTGGCAGTTGGTGCAGCGTGCCACGTGCGACTCGACTGCCCGCAGATCACCCTCGTCGACCGAGTCGAGTGCATAGGCAGCGAGCAGAATCTGAACGTCTTCGTGCCGTGTCATCGTGCTTCCCCTCCATTCACGCCACGTGCGTCGAGCAGATCCCGCAATCTGGACAGCGCCCTGAAGGTGCGGGTCTTGATTGTTCCGACTGGCACCCCAAGCCGGTCTGCGAGTTCCGACTGCGACAGCCCTGTGAAGTACGCGAGTTCCAATACGGATCTGTGGTCCGGTGAGAGCTCATCCATGGCGTCGCGAACCGTTGCTGACCGTGCAGCCGCCCATGCGCCTGCAAACGGGTCGGCCTCGCTCGATGCATCCTGAATCTGCAGTGCCTCGTCGTCGACAGGCACCACACCACCACGGCGGTGTCGCTGCTCCCGCCGCACTCGATCGATGGCCCTGCGGCGCACCAGGGTCAGCAGCCACGACCGGGCCGATGCCACGGTCGGGTCGAATGACGCCGCACCGTTCCAGGCAGCCAGAAATGCGTCGTGGACGGCCTCCTCGGCAAGATGACTGTCAACGACGATGCGCCGGGCAAGTGACCAGGCAGCCGTTCCGCAGGCGTCATACAGCTCAGCAAGCGCGTCATGGTCCCGGGCTGCCATGCGAATGACAAGCTCGGTCAGGTCGTCAATGGCGGGGTCGCCCTGTCTGGATCGATGCATGGTTCGGATTCTCACATCACCGGTTCGCGTACCAGAGCTCTTCGGTTCCATCTCCGGCGGGGTCAGGTTCGATGGAACCGATCCGAAAGTTCGTGCGAACCCTGTGCTGAACGCCCCGATCCAGTGCATCGGGCAGACGACAAATGAAAGTGTGGATAGTGGCCATGACCATCCTGCTCGTTGCATTCCTCTCGGGGCTCACGTCCGTGTTGACCCCGTGTGTGCTCCCGCTGCTGCCGGCGATTCTCGCCGGTTCGGCCGCCGGTGGACGACGGCGGCCGATGGGAATCGTCGTCGGACTTGTGGTCTCGTTCACCGTGGCATTGCTTGCGTTCTCGACGGTCGTCCGAACGCTGGGGCTGCCGGTCAATACGCTCCGGATTCTTGCTGCGGTGATGTTGGCCGTGTTCGGCGCGGTGCTGTTGATTCCCGCGCTCAACCATCTCTTTGAGCGCGCTGCCCAGGTTGTGGTCAGGAGAGGGCGCCCGGCAGGCGAGGGAGACGGATTCCTTGCGGGACTGGGTGTCGGTGCGGGACTCGGGCTCGTCTGGGCGCCATGCGTAGGGCCGATTCTGGGAGGGGTTGCGGTTGCAACGATCACCTCGACCACGACAGCTGATCACATCACACGTGCGCTCGCATTTGCCGTGGGCATGTCAATTCCGTTGACGGGAATTGTCTTCGGCGGCGAGCGGGTTGCACGCGGCCTGCGGGCCCGGGTCAATCCGCGCCACGTGCAGGCCGGGATGGGAGTCGTCCTTGTGCTGACGGCAGTCTTCGTCGGCGCAGGACTCGATGCAACGGTCAACAGATTCCTGTCGCGGGTCACGGGGGTCAATTCGACTCCTGTCGCCAAACTCGAGCAGCGGGTTCTCAGCGAAGACGACGTGTCTGGCGCCGGTTCTTCCAGCGGGTCCGGCTCGAATCAGACGCGGCCAACGAAGGGGCAGATCGAAGCAAATGGATATCCCGAACGGGGCGAGCTGTCTGATCTGGGCAGTGCCCCGAAGATCACGGGTATCACACGTTGGTTCAACACGCCCGGAAACAAGCCGCTGACCCAACGTGACCTTGCAGGCAAAGTCGTGCTGATCGACTTCTGGACGTACTCGTGCATCAACTGCATTCGCACGCTTCCGACGATCAATCGCTGGCACGACCGGTACGAGAAAGACGGATTGGTGGTCATCGGCGTGCATGCGCCTGAATTCGAATTCGAGAAGGACGCCGGCAACGTCAGTTCGTCAATCAAGGAATTCGAGATCAAGCACCCGGTTGCGATGGACAATGACTTCGCCACCTGGAACGCATTCCACAATCACTACTGGCCGGCAAAGTACCTTATCGATCGTGATGGAACGCTTCGCTACGTTCACTACGGCGAGGGTGACTACGCTCAGACGGAGCAGCAGATCCGCACCCTGCTGGGCGAGCGTCCGGATCCGTCACTCCGGGACGCCGAGGAGTCCAATCAGGCGCGCACACCCGAAACCTATCTGGGGTGGGAACGCGCGCAGCGATTCGTCGGCAGCGCCCGGTCCGCCAATGCACAAACTGGTGAGTTCGTTCGCAATCGGATGGTCCTGTACCGCCGGTCGACGGCAACACTTCCACCAACGGCGTGGACGCTGGATGGCGAGTGGAAGGTGGAAGGTGAACGGGCCATTGCGGGGAAATCGGCGCGCATCAGAATCGCGTACGACGCTGCTGACGTGTTCATTGTGCTGGGACCGACAACCAGCAGGAAGCCGGCCCGGGTATCCGTTGAGGACGGGGACGAGCGGCGTGCGGTGCAGGTCGACAGTCAGCGCCTGTACACCCTGCGCTCATCATCCAGCCGCCGAAATGCCACGATGACAATCTCGGTACCACCCGGAATTGCGGCGTACGCGTTTACCTTCGGGTGATGGCTCGCGCGAGACCGGCGCGAGGCGTACGATGTGTGTATGCAGCGGCAGGTGCTGAGACGGTGCCTGCTGCCCTGGACACACGACGAAACGTTCGTCCG
>CAYNNW010000008.1:0-2212 GCA_964398435.1 uncultured Gaiellales bacterium
GCCGTACCTGAAACGTTCACGGTTGACGCGATTGACACCAACAATGCAATTGTCACTGGCACCTCGGGCAAGATCATGCGCACGACAAACGGTGGCACGAACTGGACCGCCGAAACGTCAAATACGGCAAACCAGATTGTGGATGTTGCGATGTACGACGCAGACACCGCCCTGGCGGTGGGCGGTGACTGGGCAGGAAATTCGCCGCTCATTCGCAGGCGCACGAGCGGCGGGGGATCGACCTGGGCATCACCATCAGTACCCGGCGGTGTTACCAAGAAGCTGCAGGAAGTTGAGTATGTCCCTGGTGATGTCAATACAGCATTCGCTGTCGGCCTTGCCGGCAACATCATCAAGACCACGGACGGCGGCGCAAACTGGTCTACCGTTACCAGCGGAACCGCGTCTGACCTGACGGCAATCGACATTGTTGATGCCAATACGATCTTCGTTGGCGGGGCTTCCGGACTCGTTCGCCGTTCCACAGATGGCGGCGCAAACTGGGCAACCATCAGCGATGGCACACCCACGGGAACGCTGAACAGTGTCGCCGCCCTTTCCACGACAACCATTCTTGTGTCGAGCACGACGGGAGTGTGGCGCTCAACCAATGCCGATCAGGGGTCGCCCAGCTTCTCCCTGGTACTGACTCCGAGCGGCGTTGCCACCGACCTGTCGGATGACAACGGAACAGCAGCGTGGGTCACCGGCTGGGGATCGGTATACGTATCGACGTCGAGCGGCGCCAGCGGTACGTGGTCTACGGTGACCAAGTCCGCGGACCCCCTGGGACAAGGAATTGCCGCCATCAGCGGCACGGTGGCGTTCAATGCCGGCTGGGCCGAGTGGATTGGCAAGTCCACCAATGGCACCAGTCTTGTAACACAGAATCAACCCGATTCCACGCTCACAAACTTTGACGGTGTGGGACAGACGGTATTCGGTGCGGGCGCGGACGGATTCCTGTACAAGACCACCGACGGTGGCACGAACTGGTCGTACATGACAACGGGAACTGCTGCCGATATCACCGATGTCACTACCCGGGATGCAACCACCGTCTTCATCTGTGGAGACAGCGGAATGATTCGAAAATCAACGAATGGCGGAACGTCGTTTTCCGCACTAACGTCAGGCACAACTGAAAATTTGCGTGCGATCTACATGATCGATAACTCAACCCTCGTCGCGGTCGGATCCAACGGGAAGATCATCCGCACAACTGACGGTGGCATTACCTGGTCTGCGCGGACGTCAGGCGTGTCAACCCAGCTCGAGGACATTGATTCAGTTGATGGTGCCACGATGTACGTATCAGGCCTCAGCGGAACGATCCTCAAATCCACCGACGGTGGATTGACCTGGGCGAATCAGACCACCGGTACGACCGACTGGTACGGCGTTGCCGCCGGGACGTCCTCCGTTGCATATGTCGGCGGCGTGGGGGGAGTGATACGGAAGACGACAGATGGGGGTTCGAATTGGAACGTAATTGCCTCTACGACAACCGACGACATTACCGATATCGATGCCGAGGGCGCCTCGACAGTAGCGGCAGTCGGATCACCGACCCTGACCCGACTTCGATCGACCGACGGGGGCGCAAACTGGCTGAAAGCAACCAGCCTGTTCAACATGACAGGCGTGTTCCTTGCAGATGCCAACACAATCTATGCCGGCGGACTGGCGGGGCAGATACTGCGCCAGTCCACCGGTGCAGGCTTCACGATTCCTGACTATGCAAATGGCAGTGCAGACTGGGATGCGCCCGCCGACGGGAGCATGTTCGGCGGATGCCTCCAGGCCGTCAGCGGGACCACCACTGCCGACGCCCCCTGGACAGTGGACGGGAATGCCACCTGCACGATCTTCGACACCGATCCCTGGAACGACTTCCCGACCGCAGCAGAGAAGATGGCTCACACCACCGTCGCTGGCAACACCGGCCGCGTTGACGTCGTCTTCGGATTCCGCACGTCCTCGACCCAGGATATCGGCAGATACCAGGCACCACTGCGATTCGAAGTGGTCGCACCGAACGTCTAGGAGACGTAGGATCGGCGGCACGATCCTGTCCCCGACGAGAGAGTGCCGGAGATGCCGTTCCCGACTGTTCGCATGCGCCGTATGCGGCGGAACGAAGCCGTGCGCAGCATGGTTCGCGAAACACGCGTTGCCGCACGCAGCCTGATGCTCCCCATCTTCGTTGCCG
>CAYNNW010000008.1:2222-3305 GCA_964398435.1 uncultured Gaiellales bacterium
CTCCCTGGTCAGTCACGGTTGACCATTGATGGCGCACGCGCTCTCGTAAACCAGGCCGCCGAGGCCGGAATTGGCGGCGTCATTGTCTTCGGAATTCCGACGACCAAGGATGCGCTCGGCAGCAGCGCCTGGGATGACGATGGCATCGTGCAGCGCACCGTGCGCGCAATCCGCGCCGATGCGCCGGATCTGGTTGTGGCAACCGACGTCTGTCTGTGCCAGTACACCGATCACGGGCACTGCGGTGTGCTGCTTGATGACGGCACCGTTGACAACGACCCCACGCTGGAACTTCTTGCCCGCACCGCAACGTCACACGCGAACGCCGGTGCAGACGTCGTTGCACCCAGCGACATGATGGACGGGCGAATCAGCGCGCTGCGAATGTCGCTCGATCGTGCCGGGCAGGCCGATGTGGCGATCATGAGTTATGCGGCTAAGTACGCCTCGGCCTTCTATGGACCGTTCCGTGGGGCGGCAGGATCAGCACCGAAGCAGGGTGATCGATCGACGTACCAGATGGACCCGGCCCAGCGCCGCGAAGCCCGCCTGGAGGTCCTGCTCGACGAGCGCGAGGGCGCTGACATCCTGATGGTCAAGCCAGCACTCAGCTGCCTCGACATCATCAGCGATGCACGGCACACAACGGCGAGACCGATTGCCGCGTATCACGTCAGCGGCGAGTACGCCGCCCTGCATGCGGCGGCCGACCGCGGCTGGCTCGACTACGAGCGAGCGCTGATGGAATCCCTGACGGCCATCACCCGAGCTGGCGCCCACATCATCCTCACGTACGGCGCGCTTGATGCAGCCCGCCTGATCGACTGACCGAACCCACAACAGGCAGGCACCACCAGATGACACTCACCGGCACCGAGAACACAATCTCGACCACCCGCTCCAGCGAGCTGCATCGGCGGGCATGCGCCGCGATACCCGGCGGTGTGAATTCACCGGTTCGCGCAATGCGCTCGGTGGGCGTCGAGGCAGGCTCTGCCCGCAGGCGATCGGACAAAGCCGCGGCTTGCGCTTGCGCGAAGGCGCCATTGAAGTAGGTAAGCGCCTGCGGCGCGGTGGTCGAAA
>CAYNNW010000008.1:3315-6805 GCA_964398435.1 uncultured Gaiellales bacterium
AGTCATGTCACCGACGCGGACGGCAATGATCTGGTCGACTGGATCATGTCCTGGGGCGCGCTCCCACTTGGTCACGGAGACCCGGAAGTGCTCGACGCGCTGCGTGCACAACTCAACCGTGGCACCACGTTCGGCGCGGCCACGGAGCTCGAAGTTGAGCTCGCCGAACTCGTCTGCTCGATGGTTCCGGGACTCGAACGGGTCCGCTTCGTCTCCAGCGGAACCGAAGCAACAATGAGCGCGATCAGGGTTGCCCGCGCAGCGACCGGCAAGAATACGATTGCCACATTCCAGGGCTGCTATCACGGCCACTCGGATGCCTTTCTTGCGACTGGCGGAAGCGGGCTCGCAACCTTGTCCATTCCATCAAGCCCCGGAGTTCCCGAGGCCGTAACGGCATCGACACTGGTCTGCCCGTGGGGAGACCTTGAGGCGATCGAACAGCGACTTGCTGCTGCCGGTCGCGAACAGGACCTGGCCGCCATCATTGTTGAGCCGGTCGCAGCCAACATGGGTGTCATTCCCCCGCCAGCCGGCTTCCTCGAAGGGTTGCGCGCCTGCGCCGACCGGCACAACGCGCTGCTGATCTTCGACGAGGTCATTACCGGATTCCGCATTGCACCGGGCGGCGCACAGGAGCGTTTTGGCATTGCCGCGGATCTGGCAACGTACGGCAAGATCATAGGCGGAGGACTGCCGTGCGGAGCATTTGGCGGCCGGGCCGAGCTGATGGACCTGGTTGCACCAGCAGGGAGCGTCTATCAGGCAGGAACGCTCTCGGGAAATCCGCTGGCAATGGCCGGTGGACTTGCAACGCTGCGCACCATGCGAGCACGCTCGGCATGGAATGCGCTCGATGCCGCCGGCGCCGACCTGCAGACCGCGCTGGTTGAGGCGCTGCAGCAGGCATCCGACGCACTGCAGCAGGATCTCGGGGTCGCGGTTCAGGGCATCGGCTCGCTCGTCACGGCGTTCTGTCTGACCGACGACTCGGCCGTCGAACCGCCGCAACGATTTGCCGGGGACGACGTGCTGGACCTGGCCGGATTTGGGGCGACCCACGCCGCCTGCCTGGCAGCGGGCCACCTGCTGCCTCCCTCACAGTACGAAGCACTCTTTGTCTCGACTGCACACACCGCCGACGAACGTCACTCGCTTGCTCATGCATTCGCCGCAGGCGTGGCGCGATACAGGGGGCGGACGTGAGTGCCGATTCCAATCAGCTCGCAGCAGCACAGCTCGCTCAACAGCTGGCCCAGACATCGCCTGCCTGGGGCGCACACGTTCGCGGCAATCTGGACGACGCTGATGACGCGAGCAGCATCGACGGCGATTTCGCGATTCACGAGGGCCTGCGCATGCACTTTGGCCGATCCACGGTGCTGACAAATGGTGCGCCACAATCGCTTCGCCTGCTTGCCGGCGACTGGTGCTTTGCTGCCGGGCTGTGCGAGGTCGCCGCACAGGGCGACCTCAACGAAGTTGAACGCCTTGCGGCAGTCGTTGCGGATGCAGCGCGAGCAGCGAACCCCAACAATTCACCCCCCACCAAGGACGCCACATCGTGAGCACTTCTTCACCACCCGTGGACATGCGCGACTGGATCCGCATCCTGCGGGAAGCTGGCGAGCTGCACGAGATTACGGCTGAGGTCGACCCGCATCTTGAGATCACCGAGATCACCGACCGCACAACCAAGGAGGGCGGTCCGGCGCTGCTGTTCAGCAACGTGCGCGGCTCGTCGATGCCCGTCCTGATCAATCAATTTGGCAGCGACCGGCGACTGTCGCTTGCGTTCGGTGTCGACGACATCAATGAAGTGGGCGATCGCATCGCTGAGATGTTGGAGCTCGCTCCGCCTCAGGGCATCATGGACAAGGTGCGAATGTTGGGTCGCCTGCGCTCGCTGGCATCCCTGCCGCCCAAGCGGGTCAAGTCGGCCCCCGTGCAGGAGGTCGTACACACCGGTGACGACGTCTCACTCGACGAGCTTCCGATCCTGACGTGCTGGCCCGGCGACGGCGGGCCGTACATCACGTTGCCACTGGTGATCACACGCGATTCGCGAACCGGCGCACGTAATCTCGGTATGTATCGCATTCAGAAGTTCGATGCGAAGACCACCGGCATGCACTGGCAGATTCACAAGGATGGAGCAGAAGACTGGCGCGGCCTCAAGCCGGGCGAGCGCATGGAGGTCGCCGTTGCGATCGGCAGCGACCCGATCCTCACCTATGCGGCAACCGCGCCACTGCCCAAACATCTCGACGAGCTGCTGCTGGCAGGATTTCTGTCGGGGCGGTCGGTGGAGCTGGTCAAGGGCGTGACCGTTGACCTCGAGGTACCGGCCAATGCTGAAATCATCCTCGAGGGATACATCGAGCACGGCGAGCTGCGCAGCGAAGGCCCGTTCGGCGACCACACCGGCTACTACTCGCTCGCCGACGACTATCCGGTCTTCCACGTCACGGCCGTGACTCATCGCAAGAACCCTGTCTACTCGGCGACAATTGTTGGGGTGCCACCGCAGGAGGACTGTTGGATCGGCAAGGCAACCGAGCGGATCTTTCTCCCGCTCGTCCGCACCACAATTCCGGAAATCGTGGACTACGACCTGCCCTGGGCAGGAGTGTTCCACGGGTGTGCAATCGTCTCGATCGAGAAGCGGTTCCCTGGCCACGCCCGCAAGGTGATGCAGGCGATCTGGGGCACAGGCCTGCTGAGCCTGACAAAGACCGTGATCGTCGTTGATGCCGACGTGGATGTGCACGACTATGCCGAGGTTGCCTTCCGTACATTCGGGAACCTTGATCCCGCACGCGACGTCATGCTCAGCGAGGGACCACTCGACGTGCTCGACCACGCCCCCAATCGCATGGGATTCGGTGGCAAGCTTGGTATCGACGCCACCCGAACCTGGCCAAGCGAGGGCTTTCCGCGCGACTGGCCACCCGACATTGCAATGACCGAGTCGATCAAGCAGCGTGTTGACGATCGCTGGATCGAGTACGGCCTTCCGACGGCAGGCAAGCGCACGAAGCCCTACGCCGGCGCCGATGACGACGCCCCACTGGCCGTGGCCACCCTGCGGGCCGCGCCCGCAGGCGACGGTGGCAATGCCGGCATGTCGCGCGACGGGGTGGATACCGCCGCACGCTCATAGCGGCAGCGCGGCCTCGCCCCTCGCCAACTGAAGACCGGCGTCGACCGTCTACGGAATCTTGGCGAAAAAGGTGTTGGACGGTGTTCCGTACAGCCCGAACGAGTCCTTGGCGCGAACCTGCAGTCGGTAGGTCGCCCCCTGCTTGAGGTTGCAGACGTACGCGGTAGTCGAGGTTGTCGTGGTCTTGAGGCTCCACTTCCACGTGCCCGAAGCGAGCGAATACGAGTACTGGTAGATGTAGTACGCCGCAACGCTTCCCGAGCTGTCCGTTGATGCTGACCAGGCAATCCGCACTCGACCGCCGGTTGTGCAGCCGGACGCGCGATA